>JAEUSQ010000053.1 GCA_016788705.1 Bacteroidetes Order II. bacterium | reverse complement strand
GAAGCCTTCAATAACGGCTACCAATTCCAGGATTATCCGGTGGCAGCTTGCTATGTCGTTGGGTAGTTCCATTGAAACACAAAAATAAACTATTTTTCAATGCCCGATAACAATTTTGGAATCAGGCTAACCAGTTACTTTTTGAAATCAAATTCTGGTGTCAAAACTAACAAATCAGGAAAATCAGTTTGCTCCCAATCAGAATATTCGTTTGAAGGCATATTAGATAAAAATAATTTTAATGACTTTATAACTCCTTGTTTGATTTTATCATGTTCTTCTATCAAATAATAGTACGCATTAACCTGACCTTTATTTGTTTTGAAACCTTCATGGGATGCTAAGTCATTTTTTATTCCAATCCAAAATCCCACTTCTTCTTTTCTTTCTGTACATTCATAATTGTTCCAATACCCCATCCATTCAGGTAATTCGACAAGAACACTACCATCAAAGTATGATGTTCTATTTATTTTAGTTTTGCTAATTTGAATATTTGGTATTGAATTTTGCATCATTGCCTATTGCAATTTCATTATCTAAAAAAGTAAGTTATTTTAAGTAGCAGCTAATGCTATATAGCTGGCAAAAACAAATTTGGAGGAATTCTGTATATTCAATACATTGTTGTATAATGTTTTGCTTTATTTTTTTATTAAGCATCGTGTCCAATAATCTTAATACAGCTTTGGCAATACTAATGTCAAGAAATTCTTCAAGTGCTCTTTCATAATATTCATTGTAGGCTTTATCATAGCCTAATTGACTATAGTGAAAAACAATATTATTAAAAGCAATTTTCTTGCATGATACTTTTCTTGAATACAGTGATGTAAAAAACATTTATCAATCTTTATGTGCTAATCATGAAAAATTACAGCTTTAGGATATGAAATAAGTTCTGTGAATTTTTTAGTATTTAATTTTTACATCTTTTTTCTATACTCTGTTGCAATTTTTCGTTTCTAAAATTGTGAAATTATTAGATAAATAAGGTGTTATTAGGCTATTGAAAGCTAAATTACTTGACTAATTATTGGACTATTATAAATCATTTAATTTTTTTTGTCACTCTTTGCAAGGTTTAATTTTGTATTTTTAATTGCTTTTATAGGCTATCGAAGGATTTTCGAGTCACCTTGGTATTGGGGAAATAATAGGACAAAATTTCCTGATAAGTTTTCCCTTGCTCGGCCATACGCTTAGCACCCAACTGAGATAAACCCACGCCATGTCCTGCACCACGGCCTTTGGCTATATAGAACCCTTTTTCAACTTGCATTTCGAAGCGCAGGCTTCTAAGACCTCCTTCGCGAAAAAAACGACTTATCTGTGCCCGAACCTGATTCGCGGGAATTCGTTTTCCGGTAACTAAGGCGTACTTCCATCGTCCGCTGGCATCTTTTTCCGTCCAAGCTAAGGAAGAAACTGTGCTGCCATATAGTTTACTAAGATGAGCGTGCAGCGTAGGTACCTCTGCTTGAACCGACCATTCTGAAAAAGCGTTATTGTTGTCGAATGGATCGGGCCTGGGGACAAAATAGGGGAGTGGATCGCTGTGCCAAAGGGTGCTATTTGTGGCGATATAACCACCATTTGATGCCGAAAAAAGGGCCTCGATGGGTTTGTTTTGCCAGAAAATCATTTCATTGGTCGTTTCGGACACTGCCTTTTGTGCTGCTGAAAAAGTTACTGGATTGATTCTAAAAACTTGGGTGGCTTCTGTATCACCCATGTTTTTTCCTTGGGTGGTGATGAGATGCCGATAGGCATAAGTGCGGGCCAATACCGCTTGGGCTTTTAAGGCTTCCATCTGAAGGAATGGCATTTCGGCAGAGACGACACCGGCAAGGTATGTGGTATGTGCCACATTCAAGGTCAAGGAGAGTTGTTTATTTACCGCTTGAATGGTCAAGGTACCCGCAAAAGGCAAGCGTTGATCGGTAATTTGTACCTCCAAAAAGTTATCCGCTTCAGGAATCAGCATAACACGGTGCCCGGTAATATAGCCATATTGGGTGATCAGGGCTACCAATCCACGCTGCAACAAGACGTTTATCCGAGTATTGGCGTGCAACCTCCGAGCTTGGCCATCAACCACTAAAACCAATCCCTTTCCTGTTCCAAAAACGTGGAGCGAGCGTAAAAAATGATCTGAAAACAGTTGTACGTTAATACCTGTTGTACGATTTGGTACTGGGATGACGGGTACTCCGATAGGAAATAGATGGTAAATAAGGGCCGTAAAGCAAAGGGTGGTGATCAGAAGGTGGTGCATGAAAACCTTGGCTTAGAACCCGAAAATTAATTCTGTTTTAAAAAAACTGACATTTGGCGTGCGCTGGTAGGTCTCGTGTATCGCCTGAAACCTTACTGAAATATTGCGGATTGGTTCGTAGGACAAGGAGGCCAAAGCCGACCAGCCGTCATCGCGGGTGCCGGCCAGAAATTGCTTTTTCCCCGATGCAAGTTCTTCGCCTGTTTGTAAGCCATTATTGGGGTCTCCCCCCACATTGACTAACTTTCCGTTGGCGTGCGTGTAGTTTTCCCCTCTACGGTTATAGGAGAGGGAAGCCTCGGCCCGAATCCGCTTGGGGAACCATATTTTGGCAGCAATTTTCCATTGATCGGCATTGGGACCGATGGAGTGCCCAAGGGTGGTCTGGTTGTGCTGATACGCATTGTAAAAACTACCTTGATAGGGAAAACGGTGGGTGTAGGTGAAGGGGTCTATGCGGGTATAAGCCAAAGATGCTAAAATATTATCGGCAATATGTGCTCCAACCCCTGTTTGAAAAGCCCATTTAACATTATAGGAGTTTTGCCCTATTTTGGTTAGGATCATGTCGTCCACCAACAGGGAGGCATAGGCTTCTATTTTGGGGGCCGGACGTACCACAGATTCAAGGGCAAATAGGCTGTTATCGCGGTCACCAAGTGCGTGTTCGGAGGTGACAACGGGATTAAAGGGGTTTAAATAGGCCAGTTCGGGACTGCGGAGACCATAAACAACCATCTCGTAGAAGGAAAAGTTGAACCGAGAGGAGGGCTTGATGCTTAGACGGTGCATGGCCATATACCGTTGGGGCGAAACCAAGCGGCCAAAATCGGGCTTATCGGGGTCGTATTCCCAATTGGCACGATCCGCCAGATTGGCATGAATCATCTGATATTGAAAAGATTTTGTCTGGAATCCAATTCTTACAAAGGCGTAATAGTCATTTCGGCCACCCAAGATGATCGGCTCGGAAAAAGAGGCTCCTTGAATGAGCCGTTCATTGGCCAATTCTACAAAAAAGGGTTTTTTTGCTAAACGAAGGGAGACACTACTCCGGTCGAAGCTCCCGATGGGTGGGTCATAATAAAGGATATAATACAATGTATTTAACTGGGGATCATATTTTTGGACCCGTGTATTGCCCAATAATTGTACGCCATCGAAGGTACCGGAATAAAACCCAAACCAATCTTTATAATGCCCCTCAATGATGAGTTCTGGAACCAATGCAAAACCACCCATTGCTTCGCCATCCGGATTTGCGCCGCGCAGTTGTGCCGATGCATGACCCTGTACGGCTGTTCGCCAGTCTTCTGTTTTTTTGTAGAACAGGAATTTCTCGGTATCTTTCCCCATTGGAAAATGCAAGCCCACTTTACCCCCCTCATTCCCCTTTTTGGGAACAATCATGGTTTCGATGGCGGTTGATGGTTCCAGGAATTCTTGGCGAAAGGTTTGCAACCAAGACCATGCGGTTTTCCCCAAGCGGTTTCGCTCGCCTTCGAGTGTTTCCAAATGTCTGATAATCTCGTCCCGGGCAATGGGCCTTGATTCGTGTAGGTATCCGGGGAGCAAGCCATGTACCCGTTGTAAGTGCAAAAAATCATAAATTTCGTGCTCTGCGGGAACGATTTCCGGCTGAGACAATGCCATAAAAGGCGTTATAAAAAGGGTTATCCCCCAAAAGAATAAAGACTTCATGCAAAACCTGTGTGGATATTTGGATTCCGGATTATTTTATTAGATTGACTTGGGCAGGCCAAAGCTTGCCCTTGAAGGGAGGAATAATGGGTAAAATATACGGGCTTCTTGGCCGTCAACGTTGAAAAAGCCACATTTTTTTGTATGATTTAGCACGCCGTGAGCCGTAGAACCGAACTTATTTTTCTGCTGATCATTGATACCATCGCCTGTTTGGGTGCGGTTGTTTTATTTTATCATGCCCGTTTTGAATGGGGATTGGTAGATCGGCCTATTCAACGTCCGCCCAGCGTTTTAGTACCCGCCGTGATTTTTACCGTTTTCTGGCTCACGCTTTTTACATTTGCAGGATTGTATCGTTCCCGATTTGCGGCTTCTCGTTTCGATGAAATTATCTCGGTCTTTAAGATCGTTACATTTGGCATCCTTGTATTGTTTTTTTTGATTTTCATTGACCAATTGGATGCCCGTAGTGGACGTTTGCCGATCATGGTGTACTGGCTGTCTATGGTGGGTTTGGTGATCTTGGGCCGGATGATTCTTCGAACCATACAAAAAGCGCTCCTCTTGCGTGGCCTCGGTACCCATAATACCCTCTTAATTGGTCGCGAATCACTTCTTTTGGAATTTACCGAAGAGTTGCAAAAGTACCCTCAAGCGGGTTTTAAGCTAATCGGTGAAGTACGGGTGGACGAGCAAGAATGCGCCATGCTCTATTTGCAAGAGAAAGCGGATTGGCCGATAAACGACCCCATCGCTGCTTTACCAGAAATAATAGCCAGAAAAAACGTACAGGATGTGGTATTAGCGCTTGGTTCGCAGGATCATTCGGTACTTAATGAGGTCTTGCGCATCTGCGATGGATTGCCAGTGGCCTTGAAGTTGGTTCCAGATTTCTACAGCGTAATTGGCGGAATGGCGCGGACAGAACACATGTATGGCCTACCATTGATTGAAGTTTATCCTGAGCCGATGGCCGCTTGGGAAGAAAGCACCAAACGGTTGATTGATTTTCTTTTTTCCTTGAGTGGTTTGTTGGTGCTTTTACCCTTCATGTTGCTGATCGCAGTTTTTATTAAGGTCACTTCCTCGGGGGCAGTCATCTACCGTCAGAAAAGGGTTGGTCAACACGGGCGCGAATTTACCATGCTAAAATTTAGGACCATGCGGGTTGATGCCGAAGCCGCAACGGGGCCTGTATGGGCCAGCGCAGATGATGAACGATATACCCCGATTGGGCGATGGCTTCGTAAACTCCGTCTGGATGAATTGCCTCAACTCTGGAATGTCTTGTTGGGGCAGATGTCATTGGTGGGGCCACGGCCGGAACGGCCTTTCTTTGTCGAAAAGTTAGCGCGTGAAATACCGCTTTATGGCCGAAGACACCGGGTAAAACCAGGTATTACCGGATTGGCCCAGGTGAAGTGGAAATATGACGAGACTGTAGAAGATGTGCGCCAGAAAGTGAAGTACGACTTGTTCTATATCGAAAACATGAGTTTAAAACAAGATATTTCTATTCTCTTCCAAACCCTTCGTACCGCCATTATGGGAAAAGGACAATAGGAAATGGGCGGGTTTCCATAAAATGTACTTCCTTCTTGAAATTCACTACATCCATGTCGTACTTTGAAAAGGCTTTTAGCCGATGTTTCGGCTTTCCCAATATGCATTGAACCCCTAAGTCCAAAATTCCTATGCAAAACGAAATTCATAAGCAGCGTCTGTTCTTGGGCGCGTGTTTATCATTGGTTGCCACTTCGGTGTCATTTGCCGTTATTGGTGCAAGTATGGGACCGCTTAAGACCCAATTTATGTTGTCTAACCTCCAAATCGGCATGATTGGTGGGGCAAACCTTTACGGATTTGCCATTACACAACTCATCTTTTCCCCCTTGTGCGACACCCTTGGAATGAAGCGCCTGCTCCAATTGGCCTTTTTGGGGCATTTGTTAGGCGCCTTGAGCATGATTTTTGCGGGTGGATTTGGCCTATTATATACCGGAGCACTTCTTATTTCGATGGGCAATGGCTTGGTTGAAGCGGCTTGTAATCCATTGGTTGTGGCTTTATACCCAAATGATAAATCGGTAAAACTGAACCAATTTCATGTTTGGTTTCCGGGTGGAATCGTGATTGGTGGTGTCTTATCCTTCGTATTAGATGAGATTGGTATTACGGCTTGGCAGGTAAAAATTGGTTTGATTCTGGTGCCAACGGTGATTTATGCCTTTCTTATGTTCCGCGAAACGTTTCCTAAAACCGAAGCATCGGCGGCGGGTGTTTCGCTTGGCGAGGCTTTTCGCGAAACCTTACGCGCCCCCGTGGTGAGTGTTGGGCTATTGATGGTGGGGATGGTGATCATGATGCTCAATAACATGGGCATTCTACAAGTTGACGCCCAGGTTGTGAACTGGCTTTTCTTGGGTGCGTTGGTTATCTCGGTGGTGATGGGGGGCATGGCTTGGTTTGCTGGGCGCAAGTTGGAGGTATTGATGCTGGTGATGCTAATGGCAATGGCCATCACGGCTTCTTCTGAATTGGGGCCGGGCCGCTGGGTTCCGGCAGTATTGGAGTCTGGTGGGATGGACGGAATTTTGGTATTGGCATGGATCAACGGTCTGATGGCTATCTTACGATACAATGCGGGTGCTTTTGTACATCGTTTTTCGCCGACGGGTGTGTTATTGATTTCTGCGGTACTAACGGTGGTAGGTTTGTATTGGCTAAGTGCCGCCGAGTCGTTGATGATGGTCTTGCCGGCGGCCACCGTCTTTGCATTTGGTGTGTGTTTCTTTTGGCCAACGATGCTGGGGTTCGTGTCCGAGCGCGTCCCCAAATCAGGTGCATTTGGCTTGGGATTGATGGGTGCTGTTGGAATGGCGGTCACGGGCTTGTTTACCGCGCCACAAATGGGTGCAATTGCCGATCAATACCTACACGAGAAACTAACGCCAACCGAGGTGATGGGGGTAATTAGCGAAGCAAAATCCACCTTTCCAGCACTCATAGACCAAGCACAAGGCCCGATTAAGGAAGAGGTTCGTAAGGCTTTGGGTGATGCCGAGGCGGTCGAAGCAGCCTATCAGTCGGCGGGTAAATTACCGGAAGGTAAAACGGCTGGCGCTCTACGAGAAGTCATAGCACAAGGTGGAACGGGTGAGGCTGCAAAAAAAGCAAAAGCTGTTTTGAATCCCGCAGATAATTATGGCGGCAGAATGGCTTTTCGTGCGATTGTTCCTTTTACCGCTTTATTGATCGTGGTGTTTGGCTTTTTGTATTGGCAGGACAAAAAAAGTGGTGGTTATAAGGTGGAAAAACTTGCTGCAACGTCTTAATCTTGACAAATGATGCGTAAACTAAACAGGAAAATTCGTTATGGCATGGTGGGCGGTGGTCCAGGCGCTTTTATTGGCAATGTCCACAAAATGGCGGCAGCCTTAGATGGTGAAATTGAATTGGTGGCGGGCGCGTTTTCGTCCAATCCCGAAAAGTCTCGGCAACGTGGTGTGGAGTGGTTCTTAGAAGCCGATCGGGTGTATGGCTCGTATCAGGAAATGGCCGAGAAAGAGGCAAACTTGCCAGCAGGAAAACGGATAGATTTTGTGGCGATTGTCACCCCAAATCATACCCACTACGACATCGCAAAAACTTTTCTCGAAGCCGGGTTTCATGTGATGTGCGATAAACCATTGGTGAATACCATTGTAGAGGCCGAAGATTTGGTGCGATTGGTGCAGGAGAAGAACTTGCTTTTTGGTCTGACCCACAATTATACCGGATACCCAATGGTGAAGCAAGCTCGGGAAATAGTACGAATGGGTAAACTTGGTGAGATCCGAAAAGTAGTGGTGGAATATCCGCAAGGTTGGCTCGCTACATTGGTGGAAGCGACTGGGTCTAAACAAGCCGGATGGCGTACCAATCCTCAGCAAGCGGGTATTTCGTCTTGTATTGGAGACATCGGAACCCATGCCGAAAACTTGGCGGAATACATAACGGGTCTTAAAATAAAATCGCTTTTGGCAGACCTGACCACGTTTGTGGAAGGACGCTTATTGGAGGATGATGCCAATATGCTGGTCCGATTCGAGAATGGTGCAAAGGGAGTTCTATACGCCTCGCAAGTGAGTGTGGGCGAGGAAAATAACCTGAGGATTCGTGTATATGGAACCGAATCTGGATTGGAGTGGCATCAAGAAGAACCGAATAAACTCTGGCTGAAGTATCCCGATCGGCCAGCAGAGTTGATGCGACGCGGGAATGGCTATCTTGGCGAGCAAGCTACACATTTTAGCCGCATTCCAGCTGGGCACCCAGAAGCTTTTATCGAGGCATTTGCCAATCTTTACCGTTCGTTTGGGCGTTGTATCCGCGCAAGACTCGAAGATAAAAACCCCAATCCCAAAGACTTAGACTTCCCGACTGTTCAAGATGGTCTGCGAGGGGTCAATTTCATCCACAAAGCGGTTGAGTCTGGCAAAACGGGCCAATGGGTTGACCTTTAACCTTCTGGAGCATTCGCGAGAATGCTCCTTCTCTTTTTTGCCAAAGTCGTGCTTCCTGTTAAGACCTTGTTCGTAATGAATGAAAAGGCTTGCATGAATTCGCCTTTTGCAATACTTTGAAAACTCGGAAAACAACTATACAGATCCCTACCTAATAATTATATGGTCATTGGTGTCCCAAAAGAAACCGCCGGGGGCGAAACAAGGGTAGCCCAAACCCCTGAAACGGTTGCTAAACTCAAAAAACAAGGTTTTGACGTTATCGTGGAGCGTGGGGCCGGGGCAAGCAGCTATTTCCCGGATGAAGCTTACGAACAGGCAGGCGCCTCGCTTGGTATGGCAGAACAAGCCCTTGGGGCCGATTTTGTTGCTAAGGTAGCTGCGCCTAATGCAACAGAACTGGCCCAAATGAAAAATGGAGCCGGACTTATTTCCTTCCTGCGCCCGCTAGACGATCTGGAAACCGTCCGACAATTGGCTGCAAAAGGCATTACAGCCTATGCGATGGAGCTGGTACCCCGTTCCACCAAAGCACAAAAAATGGACGCCCTCTCGGCGATGGCTTCTATTGCTGGATATAAAGCCGTTTTGTTGGCGGCAGAGGTGTTTCCGCGCTTTTTTCCATTACTAACCACTGCTGCTGGAACGATTAAACCAGCCAGTGTACTGGTTTTGGGGGCTGGAGTGGCCGGACTCCAGGCGCTTGCCACCGCACGGCGTTTGGGTGCTGTCACAGCGGCCTATGATGTGCGGGCTGCCGCTGCCGAAGAAGCCAAATCCCTTGGTGCCAAATTTATTGAATTGGATTTAGATACCACCGATGCCGCTGCTTCAGGAGGCTATGCCGCTGCACTTAGCTCCGATCGCGCCGAGCGCCAAGTTCAGCTGCTTGCAGGACATATTTCCAAAATGGACGTTGTCATTACAACCGCCCTTATTCCTGGACGTAAAGCACCCTTGCTGATTTCAGAAGAGGCGGTTAAAGGCATGACTCCCGGTTCTGTTATTGTAGATATCGCTGCACCCAATGGCGGAAACTGTGCTTTAACTGTGCCCGGCGAAACGGTTATCCGGCATGGGGTTACGATTATCGGCTCCATGAACCTTCCTGCTGGAATGCCTTTCCACGCCAGTCAACTCTATGCCCGTACCATTCTTGCTGGTGTGGGGGAACTCGTGAAAGACGGGACCTTCCGGCTCGATTTTGAGGACGAAATTATCAAAGGCTGCTGCATTACCCACAATGGTCAGGTGGTACACGACCGGGTAAAAAGCCTTCTCTGAACCCATGTAAAACCTTAACAGATTATGGAATTAAATGGACTTGTCACCCTGATTGTGGTGTTTACCTTAGCTTCTTTTGTTGGAAAAGAACTTATTGGTAAAGTGCCTACTATGTTGCATACCCCCCTTACGTCGGGTGCAAATGCAGTCTCTGGCATCACTGTCATCGGTGCATTAATTGCAACTGGCATGGTTCAAAGCCCTATCACAAAATGGATTGGATTTGCGGCCCTCATTTTTGCCATGATCAACGTGGTGGGGGGCTATATGGTGACAGATCGTATGTTAGAAATGTTTAAGAAGAAAGAGGACTGAGTGCAGGCTAAACGGGTTTCTGGAAGGCTTGGTTTTGCAATAAGGTTCTTTTGCCTGCAACTTCCAAGGTTGACTACGAGACCTGTTATACTGTCTAACGAATCGCTCTTCAGTTTGGCATTCATTTTTTGTAAAAAATACTCTTATGGCAGACCTAAAACTGGCCCTTATTAATCTCGTTTACCTTGTTGCGGCTTCCCTATTTATTATGGGACTTAAACGGTTGGGCAGTCCGGCAACTGCACGGGGCGGGAATCAACTTTCGGCTGTTGGTATGTTGATTGCAATCGTAGCCACGCTGTTTTACCAACAAATCCTAAACCCTGTTGAGATGCTTGTGGGGCTGTTGATTGGTGGGATGATTGGGCTATATTTGGCAAAAACCGTAAAAATGACGGGGATGCCAGAGATGGTAGCCCTGTTAAATGCGTCAGGGGGGGTTGCCTCCTCGCTAGTGGCTGTGGCGGAGGTTGAACGGTATGCGTCTATCGGACAAGCGATTCCGCCGCTGGATATATTCATTGTAATCCTTACCATCTTAATAGGTACGGTGACGTTTTCGGGCAGTATCATTGCATGGGGAAAATTAAGCACCAAAATGTCTGGGAATCCCATTCTCTTCCCTGGGATTCGGGTCTTGACCTTGCTGATGTTTCTTGGTGTGGTTGGATGTTGGGTCTTTATGTACCAAGGGATGACTACGTTTACGATAGATCAAACCCCCGTCCTATATGCCGCCATTCTGGCCAATGTGTTTGCGTTTGCTTTGGGCATTTTGTTGGTGATCCCGATTGGTGGCGCTGATATGCCTGTGGTGATTGCCTTGTTTAATTCGTACTCTGGTCTTGCTGGTGCTGCTTCTGGTTTCCTCATTAAAAATGATGCTCTAATTGTCGCTGGTGCATTGGTGGGAGCTTCAGGTATTATTCTTACCAAAGTGATGTGCGATGCCATGAATCGTTCGTGGTTGAATGTGCTGTTGGGTGGATTTGGGGGAGATAGTGCCGCAACCGGTAGCCGTGACTTCTCTCAGGCAACCGTAAGACAAACCACTGCCGATGATGCGGCAATCCTGATGAGTTATGCCCAAAAGGTCATTGTCGTGCCGGGCTATGGGCTGGCGGTTTCTCAAGCCCAACACCAAGTGCGTGAATTGGCAGATTTGCTACAAGAAAAAGGTGTAGAGGTGAAATTTGCCATCCACCCCGTTGCTGGACGGATGCCCGGGCATATGAACGTTCTCCTCGCTGAAGCGAATGTCTCTTATGACCTATTGGTGGACATGGACGACATTAATCCGGAATTTGAACAAACTGACGTGGTACTCATCGTGGGTGCAAACGATGTGGTGAATCCGGCGGCCAAAAATGATCCTTCCAGCCCGATTTATGGGATGCCTATTTTGGAGGTGGATAAGGCCAAAAACACCATTGTGATGAAACGTTCTATGAAGGCTGGGTATGCAGGTATCGAAAATGAACTGTTCTTCTCTCCCAAAAATGCCATGCTTTTCGGAGATGCAAAAGCAACCCTTTCGGCGCTGATTTCAGAAGTGAAAACGGTCTAAGACGGCAGAAAAAATCTTATACAAAAGGTCGGTCTTTTAAAAGGCTGACCTTTTGTATATGACAAACGATCATGGAAATACCCTCCATCGAGCGTCTTATGTGTGGGTATAAGTGGTATTTGTCAAATTAATATATGTTTACATTCTATGTAATATCTACTTTTTCTCCTATTGCCTCTTCCACAAAATGATGAAGAAGGAAGGTTTGTTCGGCGCCAAGTTTTTGTCCGTATTGGCTGAAGAGATACAAAAGCAGTGCTGCCACCAATAAGGCCGGATACACCCACAACATGGCCGGAAATATTTTTAATAAAAAGGCTGTAATAACATAGCCCGTGAGGAAAAAAAACGAAAATCCAATGATTCCATATCCGACCGCAAAAACCTGCCATACATCCTGACTGGGGCCATAAAGCCCATGAATAATCGTCCCTTTTTCGTGGGGATCGAAGTTTAGATCGAGTTGTGGGGACCAAAAATGGTATTCCGGACCTTGTGGTATCCGAAGTAAAATGTGATCTTTATAGCGTAGCCCTTCAATTTTGTTTGTCAGGTCCAGTTTTTCGTAGATCCGTTCCTGGAGGGCTTCTGGTTTTAAGGGGGAAATGGCTTTGATCTTGGGACGAATACGAACGCTGGTCATATTTTGTGCAAGTTGTAGAGGATAAAATATTGGGATAAGGTGAATTTAAAGATAGTGTGTAGCGTGCTCTTTCGCAAGAGGCTTCTGAAAATTGGTTCTTACTGGGGGCCGCCTATGCTGAAGGAGGCTTGTCTATGCCAATGGGGTGCTGTGGATACAGGTCTGAAATTGGCGTAATTAGCTGATGGTGTCTGATAGATTGGATGTAGAGGAACGGCCTAAATTAAGTTCATAGAAGCGAAAAAAATCTGCAACTTGCATTTCGGATTGTGGTATATACCTCTATCTCAATCACCCTTTTATCATACAAAGATGAAAAAAATTAAACCCCTTATCTGGACCATCCTTGTTGGGTTGGTACTTGTATTTTTTAACATGCCAGTACTCAACTATGGGTATTACGGTTTGCCCTTCCTGCTTCTATTGCTTACGTTATTATGGATGGTTGTCTCCTTTCCGGCCTCCAGTCTCAAAATGGAAGGGAAAGAGCTGAGATTTGAGAAAAATACAAAATTTAGCAAGACCCCCCTTTGGTTAATGTTGGGCTTGGTCTTTTATGTGGTAGTCTTGCCCTTTATTACCAGTTCCCCAATGTTTCATAGTAGTAGCTATCGCAACCTGATCGGTGACGTTAAAACAGGGGCTAATTTGTCTCAGCATATGGCGCCTATTTCGCTGGAAAAAATCCGCGTGGTGGATCAATCGCTGGCGTCTCTTTTAGGAGATAAGGTATTGGGGGCACAACCCGCGCTGGGAAGTCAGGTGGAAGTGGGGACGTTTAACATCCAAAAAGTTCGGGACGAATTATACTGGGTTGCGCCCTTGGTGCATTCTGGTTTTTTTAAGTGGATGAGCAACCGAGAAGGAACTCCCGGTTATGTGATGGTTTCTGCCACAAATGAGCGTGATGTAAAGTTGGTTCAGAAAATGGGTTCGGAGGATGTCCGTATCAAAATACAGCAGAATGCTTATTTTTTTGATGATCTTGAACGTCATTTGTACTTCAGTGGCCATGTTACACACGGACTTACAGATTACTCTTTTGAAATTGATGACAATGGCCGTCCATTTTGGGTGATTTCTAAATTTGCAAAACGCATTGGTTTTTCGGGGGAAGATGTGGTCGGTATTTTGGTCGTGGATGCCAAAACTGGGCAAATCTCGGAATACGATATTGCCAATGCACCCCAATGGGTAGATCGTATTCAGCCACAAGATTTTGTAACACAACAACTCAACGACTGGGGTGAATATGTGAATGGCTATTGGAATTTCTCGAACGAAAACAAACTGCAGGCCACGGAGTCGCCCTTGTTGGTTTATGGCGAAGACAATAAGTCTTATTGGTACACGGGCCTCACCTCGGTCGGTCGGGATGAATCCACCAATGGCTTTGTTTTGGTAGATACCCGCACCAAAAAAGCACATTGGTATCGTCAGAGTGGTGCAACGGAATTCGCTGCCCAGAATTCGGCAATGGGGAAGGTGCAGGAGAAAGGATATTCGGCCTCGCAACCCATTCCATACAACATCAATAACATCCCCACATACGTGATGACCTTGAAGGATAATGGGGGCTTGGTAAAAATGTATGCCATGGTTGCGATCGGAGATTATACCATCGTGGGGACGGGTAATTCCTTACGGGAGTCATTGATGTCGTACAAGAGTGCCTATAATATGGCGGGCAATAAGATCAACCCAGAGTCCATTAGTAACCGATCGGTAACTAAATCGGTTCTTACGCGAATTAGCAGTGACATTAAAAATGGCAATAGTTTTTATTATTTCACAGTAAAAGACCTGAACAAAATCTTTGTGGGTTCCTCGCAACTATCTAACGAGTTGCCCATCTCTGTCCCTGGAGACAGTGTGGAGATCAGTTTTGATAACGATGCGCAGGAGATTGTGGACGTGGTTTCGTTCAATAACAAAAAATTGGGCAAGCAGTAATTGGGTATTATTGTTCCAAACCCTAAAGAAAAGGGCCGGGTATTTGGTATCCGGCCCTTTTCTTTAGGGTTATTTCTTTGGGATTTTGGCTTCTACCCTTTGGATAGCAGCCTCCATTTTTGAAAATGGGACATCTGGATCCAACTGTTCTTCTCCACTAAAGTCGCCATAAATGGTCAGAACCATCGTGGGTGTGCCCGGAATATCTACGGCATTTGCCAGCCGAATATCGGTAATAATTAAGGGTGCCATCACATCTCGTGCCATACAGTCTTTAAAAGCAATCAGTGGAATTTTTAGCGAACGGGCATATTCTTCCATCTTTGGCAATGGGTTTTGTAACCTGCGCCAATCGGCCTGTTGGTTAAATAATTTGCCCATCATGCCTTCAAATCCGGCCCGCCCTGCAATTCCCCCTGCGCAATAGGCGGCCTCGGCGCCATGAAATCCGCGCATCAATCTTGGGATGACATACGCACGGAAGATAAAATTCGCTTTTCCTGTTTTAATAAATTGATTCTTGAGCGAATCTAAGCGGGTTTCATAGAACCACTTACAATCTGGACAGGCAAAATCAGCAAATTCATTGATATAAACCTTGGTGGTATCATTGCCATACATACGCGCCAAGTCGGCTTTTCGGATTAATTCCCGGTCTTTTACAAAGGGATCGGTGTTGCCCGTTTGTGCCAAAACCGAAAGGGGGAATAAGAAATAGCATAGAAGGAATAATCGTTTGTGCATGATCTAAAGCGTAAAAGCTGAATAAATTTGTAAATTCATCGGAATAACCCAATGTAATGCGGAAGTAGTATATTTCGTTTACAGCGCAATAAGTTCCCTAAAACCTGAAAAAGACCAAAATGCCAACCTTGATTCATTATGCCATTCCGGCATTTATCCTCCTCATTCTCCTCGAAGCTTTTATTTCTGCCAGAGAACAATTACACCTGTATGAAACCAAAGACACGGTAGCCAGTTTGGCTATGGGGGTTGGAAATGTATTGGTGGGGCTGCTGACCAAAGGCTTTTTTTTGGGCGTGTATTTTATGATGTACGAATTCCGGTTATTTGACTTGGGACATGCGTGGTGGGTTTGGGTTTTGCTCTTCTTTGCAGATGATTTTACGTACTACTGGCTCCATCGGTTTAGCCACGAGAGCCGGATTTTGTGGGCTTCTCATGTTGTGCATCACTCTTCTCAAAAGTATAACTTAGGTACCGCACTGCGACAAACATGGACAGGCTCGTTTTTTAGTGGCTGGTTCTATATTTGGCTCCCCCTGCTCGGTTTTCATCCACTAATGGTCTTGACGATGAGTGCAATTAGCCTAATTTATCAATTCTGGATCCATACCGAGGTGATTCGTAAAATGGGGCCATTAGAATGGATATTAAACACCCCATCTCACCATCGTGTACATCATGCCTCGGATGCGCAGTATTTAGACCGAAACCATGCGGGGATGCTCATCATTTGGGATAGGATGTTTGGAACTTTTGTACCAGAAAAAGAGCGCCCCACTTATGGCCTCACAAAAAATATCTATACCTATAATCCCGTTCGGATAGCCCTTCACGAGTGGCAAGACCTTTTGGCAGATGTCTGGAATGCCCCCGGCTGGCGGGCTAAGATCGGATACCTTTTTGGCCCGCCAGGTTGGAAGCATGATGGAACAGGGATCACTTCTGAGGAATTAAGGAAACGATCCAAATTTCAATAACTATTTTAGAAGCGTCATTTTTCGGGAGAGAACGCCTTCCGATGTTTTGAGACGGTATAGATAGGTGCCGCTTGGTAGGTCATTGGACATAAACTGCACGTTAAAATGCCCTGCTTCCTTCTGTTGGTTCACAAGTGTCCGAACCAAGCGTCCATTAAGGTCAAAAACCTGAAGATTCACCCACCCTGATTTGCGGAGGGTAAAGCGGATCGTGGTTTCCGGATTAAATGGATTGGGATAATTTGGGGCAAGGCTGAATTGTTGTGGCAATGGTTCTTGTTCCACCGGAACTATTTGGCGCTTTTGGATTTCGAGGTTATCTGCCATCCACCCCCAGCCATCTAAGGTTCCGGAAGGATTCAGCAATTGAAACCGAATATTGATTTTATCACCAGCCTTAAAGGTCTTAAGTAGATCTATTTTTTTTCGCTTGATCAAAGATGGTGTCCCGTTGGCTTTATTGCTGTATGCGGCTCTCCACTCGGTGTAGGCACTGCTATTTACGCCGGATGCCAGTGCAACCCAGTTTTTTCCATCTTTACTTCCCTCTGGCACCACATAGCCACCAAATTCAAAGTCCGGATATTTAGATCCGGTTGTACCTGGCCTTAGAATCGCAATTTCGTCATATTCCATAAACGCTTCGCTGCTGGTTCCGGCAACGGTGATTTTGTTGGTCATCTGAAAAACGTAGTTGCTTCCTGGAGCGATCGAGACTGGATGCGATGTATGAATGGCACGGCCCATAAAGCCCGTGGCAGTGGAAATACTAAAGATGGCATCGCCATCCACCGAGCCTGGAGTAAAAAAGAGGCTGTTGGACTCCGGCGTGTCGAAGTCGGTTGCGATGCCAGTGAGTAGTGCACCAAATGGACTTAGGCCTGTGATACTTCTGGTAAGTTCTAAACTTTTGCGGCCTTTGAAGACCCGAATAGTCATGGTCAAAGATTTCGCCGTAAGGTTATTCAGGTCTGGAGCAAGCAAGACCCCAGGTTCGTTTTTAGGGTACGTCCCTACTTTGGTCTGGTTTACAAAAACCCAGGTGGAGTCATAGACGGTTCGTAGAACAAATTCGGCAACGGGAGGCTCGCCTGTAATCTGACCAAATGTTTTAATCACGGGCGGTTGGAAGGAATGTGTAAGTAATGCTGGGATTTTAACCGACCATACGCCACGACCGTGTGTGCCCAGAACCACCTCGTCATCCACAACTTCCATCGTCCAAATGGCTACTGCCGGGAGGCCATTGTCGGCATAGTGCCATGTTGTCCCGTTGTCGGTAGATTCAAAAAGCCCGATCTCCGTTCCGACCCATAAGGTTTCGGGAGCATGGGGCAATACCAAAAGCGAATAAACGGCCACATTGGGGAAACCATTGTTGCTGAGGGTGCCTGTGCCAAACCCTGAAATATCTTCCCACGTTTTTCCTAGGTCGTTTGTTCGTAGTATCTTAGGTGCATTAGAAATCGAATAAAGTGCGTATGCAGTAGAGTCTTTACTTGGGTGGGTGGCAATAGAAGAAACATTGCCCAAGGTGGTGCTATATCCAGAAACAACTGCGTACGAGTCGCCGCCATTTGTCGAAACATAGAAGTTACGTCCGCCCGTAATTCCATTTCCTGTCCAGATAATATTCGGATTGGCAAGAGAGACACGCACATCTGCCCCGCTCCAATTCCATCCCTCACCTGGCTTTTTTGCTTCCCAATTGGTTCCAAAATCATTTGAGCGCCAAACACCCGTGGAACCCACCGCAAATATCCGATCTGGCAATTGTGGACTATTGGCAAGGAGAGAAATAAATGGCCCCTTGCCTTGTCCGCGGTCGGTGAGATTAGACAAGGATTGGAAAGAAGCACCGCCATTCACCGATCTGCTGACCCCATTGTATTGCGAAGCACCAATCATCATTTTGGGATCTGCTTGATGCCAGAGGACTTCGAACCCGTCCCCAGACATGGCATTCACCCAAGGCGTTGTGGCCTCCGCATTGTCGTTAGAAAACCATGTTCCATTATCTTGCATACCGCCAAAATAAGCTTGAACCAAAGGTTTTTTTGAGGCACCATAAAACTGGGTGGACTGAATGCCATCGAATTGAATCCAATTGTTGCCAGCGTCATTCGAGAGCGCGATGCCGCCGTCATTGGCAGCCAGCAACCTAAACGTATTTCCAGAGGCTTTGAAGGGCACTAAAAGGTGTTGATCTACATGGACATCGGCAGTGGCAGAAGGGGCAATACAAGCCGACCCGAAATAATTCTGACATCCCGCTCCACCATATCCACTGGTTAGGTGGGTCGTCAAAAACGTATTGCCGGAGGGATTAATGGTGAGGCGAACAATGTCTATCCCTCCTACAAATACTTCGTTTTTATCCAACGGACTGACCGCAATGGTATTATCGTACCAGCCCTGATCGCCCATCCAATTGGCTTTGAGGTTTCCAGAGACCCGCTGATAGGTGGCTGCATTCCACGTTTGAGCCCCATCACGGCTAATCATAAGCCTAGAATCGGATTCCTTGGTATTGTTCACCGTTACAGAAACCACGACGGCAGCATAGACCAAACTTGTGTCTTGGGCCGTGGTGGCTATTTCCATCCGCCCAAAACCATCGGTAATGCCAAACTCGGTCTTGGTCCAGGTTTCTCCTTTATTCACCGACTTATACACGCCATTTCCATTCCGTGCGGCATATAACGTTTTAAAATTTAATGGGTTGGCCATAAGTTGCTGAACCCATCCCCCCATCACATTTCGCCAAGATATACCGCCGTCAGTCGTTTTAAACACCCCCGTATTGGTTCCGGCGAGTAGGATGTCGGGGTTTTGTGGATCAATCACCAACCGATTGACAAACTTGAAGTCATTGTTTGAAGCCGTTGCCACGAGTTGTTTCCATGTTTCGCCACGATCTTTCGACACAAAAATCCCATCTCCACGGATGGCATCCACATTATTAAATCCTTCTCCGGTTCCTGCATACAAAATGTCGGGATTGGAAGGCGATTGCACCATTGAAATAGTCGCTAAATTGGGCAACAAAGGGGTTTTGTCCGTCCATGAACGTCCGGCATTGGTGGTTTTCCAAATCCCTCCGCCAGCCGTACCTACAAACCAAGTATCACCATTAGGGTCGGCAATGTCCACCACAATGGCCCGCGTCCTACCGGAAATATTAAATGGCCCTCGTTCTTGCCAGTCTAATTTTATAGCGCGTTTTCCCAGAACAAACGGACTGTTCAAAGCACGCGTCAATTCATTTAAGCGGTAGTTTGCGGCATATGCAGGCCCGGTATCACCATCTCGCGTTCTGATCCGCTGGTGCCATTCAAGAAATTGACCAGGCCCTTTTCTCTCGCCCTCTTCTGTTGGCAAGGGGGGACTTGTTGGCCATATGAAATAGATACTTCCAATGAGTGCGGCTATCAATACGCTAGAAAACCAAATTTTATTCGACATAAAAAAGCAAGGTTGAGATGATTGTAGATGCATCTAAAATAGGATAAACGTTCATCTGGAACAAAAAAAGCGAAGTCTAAGACCTCGCTTCTTCATCAAACGCCAACCTGGCTTAAGGTGCAAAGTCAGAATAGATGGTAACAACCGTATTGGCATTGCCAATGTCAAGCCCTACGGCCACACTGTTTTGATCGCCTGTTACTTCGACAGAATGGATACAATAACCCCTGCTGGCGGCGGTAAGCGGATCATCGAGAATGCGGATATTCAACGTGTCTCCATATTCTTCATCGAATGAATCCATTAAGTCGCTGTATAAGGCGCCACCTCCAGCAATGATCAGGGTATCGGCCTTGCCATAGTCCTCATCTGTCCATAAGTTTCGGATGGCCGATGCAATGACGTTCCGGAAATAGCGCTTCAGGACCAATTTTCGGATTTCGGTAATATCAATTCGCTTACGGTTCAGCATAGTGGATCCGGACTGAAAGGCCACATCAAATTGATGCTCGGTTCGTAAACCCAGATAATAACTTTTCGAAAGCTCTTTCATACAATCATCCACTGCATATCGTATTCCTTGGGCCGAAATCATGGTTCGTTGCACAATGCCAGACTTATTGCTGAGGCAAGCTTCAAAAGTACCATATCCGAGGCTTACCATAAAGAAAGGTTTATCTCTAAGTTCATCCGAGTTACGAGCTGCTTTTACACAACCATAAATTTCAGGAATGATTTCTGTTTTGGCAACCGCAACCGATCGGAACTGGCGCGTTGAACCACCAAAAGTGGACGGGGCATATTCAATCCGGTGTGTACCCGTAATAAAATCAATGGCCGCCTGACGGTTCATGTTATAGGTGGAAAACGGGAAGCCCGAAGTAAGGACGATCGGTTCATCACTGAGGCTGGAGGCCAAAAGCAAGCCAGATTGTACCAAGAGGCGGTAGTCCAGTTCATGGGGTGAACTATTGATTGCTTTGTGCGGATTTATGCCTTCGGAAAGCGCCAATTGTCCGATGATGTAGCCCGTCTGATCGGAATATATTTTCATGCCTTGCAGCAAGTCCGAGGCAACGTTTACTAGATCACCATTATGGGTTTCATAAACACTAGGAAAAGGGTATGTGATCAACATGGGGATTTCTTAACGGTTTCGTGGAGGGAGTGTGACATATCGGTTTTGCTCAGAAGGTAAAAAGCTATTATCGTTTTCCACCTGATTCTATCTTGCTTAAGACAACCATCGGGGTGGGAGTAACATTTTCGGGTAATTGGGTAAAGTGCATTCGGGCACTCTTTAAGTCAGATTCTTCAAAAGTAGCCGTTTGTACTTGCGCCATGATCATGTTTGCACCATCTAGTTTCACCTGTTCCCACTTTGCAAGATGCAGGTTGGCTTCCGTCAGTTTTGCATGACGGAAATCACAACGGGAAACAGAGCTTTCGCTTAGCTGAGCGTTTTTTAAATCGGAACGTTCAAAGCTACACCTGAAAAGTCGTGCCTTTTCCAGATTAATTTGTCCCATAAACGCCTGATCAAACGATGAAGCCTGTATTTCTGCTTGCGAGAAGATGGCTTGTTCCATCGAAGCCCCTTTGAAATTTACTTGTTGCAATTTGATGCGTAGGGCTTTCGCGCCCGTCAACAAGGTCAGCGCAAACTGAGACTCCTGAATATCCGCATGGGAGAGTTCCGCCTCGGCCAGATTGGCCTCCTGAAAAAGGGAATGCTGAATCCGGCACTCAGAAAAATCCGCTTTCCATAAATCGGCGCGTTGGAAATTGCAATCCGACAAGGCATGATGATTAAATTGAGCAAAAGCCAACTTGCTGCCACTCAAATTTATTCCGCGCAATTCGCATTGCTTAAAAATAAGCATCTGACCGTTGATTAACTGGAGGTTTGCTTGTTGCAAATTACTGTGTTCAAAGACTGCTCCCTGAAGATCGCTCCCCTGAAAATCCGTATAGGGTGCCTCGACTTGTGCCAGTTGGGTTTCTCGCAACGATATGCCACGCAGTTTGGCAAGATGTAATCTTACCCTTGTTAGAATGGCTCCTTCAAAATTCGTGCCACCTAACTGCGATTTTTCGAACGAAATATCACGTAATGTAGCACCTTGAAAGAAAGAGTTGGTCAGGTCACATTCTTCAAAGGTAATTTTTTGTAAGACCTGATCTCGGAAGTTCATTCGCTCCATTCTGACCTTTTCAAAGCGACATTGGCTTAATTGTGCTTTTTTGAAAGTGGTATCGGTAAGGTTTGCGCCTGAAAAGGTACTTCCTGTGAAATCAGGAAACCAAAACCGGCAATTGCTAAAATTGGTTTGAGAAAGAAGTGCTTGTGGAATTTTACAGTCAAAAAAGGTTGCTCCGGCAAACTGTGTTTTTACACAAGAAACTCCTCGAAAATGGCAATCCACAAAGTGCGCGAGTGGGAATTTCGTTTCCCTAAGAATCGCTTCTTGAAATGATACGGATTCAAAACTTAGGGCACTTCCGTCTGCCTCATCAAGGTGCGCTTTATCAAAAATGGTGTGGTTAAAGCGAACATTCTTAAAGGATACCCGCTCTAAACGGGCTTCTCTGAAATTGGTTTGGTGTAGTTCATTATGGCTAAAAGTGGCATCTTTGAGGTCTGTGTATTCAAAAATGGTCGCTTTCAGATAGAGATTGTGCAGTTTTGCATGTGGTAAGGTGGCATGAACAAAACTGGCTTCGTTCAGATTGGAGGTGCTAAAGGTTACATTGGTCATTAATGCCATCTCAAAACATGCCCCGCTTGCCCCACACTGGTCGAAGTGGCTTCGTTCCATCTGGGCATTGCGGAAACTGCTTTTTCCCAGATTACATGCTTTGAAAGAAGCATTGTTAAGGTGTGCATGTTCAAACTGCGAACGTTCTAAATTGCATTGAAGAAAGTTTGTATGATCAAATCGTGCATGGCGAAGGCTTGCTTCTTGAAAACTACACTGATTAAGAGATGCGAAACTGAAATTTGCTTTTTCTAAATTGGTATTGTTCAGGACAATGTGCGCCAATTGGGTATGCTGGAGGTCTATACGCTGAAGATTGGCGCCAGACAAGCGGGTGTGAAGCAAATTTACATTTCGCAATAAAGCACCGGAAAGATTGGCATTTTCCAAATTGGCTTTTTGCAAATTGCAATCCTGAAAATTACATTCCGATAAATCTGCTCCACGAAAATCAAACCCTTGAAGGTTAAGGCCAGACAAGTTGGCTTTTACGAGGCAGGCCATCCTAAAATGGCCAAAAAGTTTTTTTGCTTTATTAAGCTGAAGTTCGGTGCAATCGGTTTTCTCACAGGAAACATCTACCATTTCTGCCCCATCGAGCAAGGTTCGTTTCAGGTTGGATTCATCTAAGTTCACTTGATTGATCAAGGCCGAGGACAAGTCCGCAAATTCGAGGTCTGTCCGCAAGAGTGAGGCGCCCGTCAGATCCGCCTGAACCAAAGTGGCGTGTTTTAGGTTTGCTTCGTCCAATTTACAGCCGCGCAAATCGGCCCTGTCCAATAGGGCTTCTTCTAAATTAATGCGCCATAGGTTGGCGCCCTTTAGGTTAGCACCACGTAGATTGGAGTGTGACAAATTGGCGTTATGGAGGGAGGCATTCTGGAAGTTAGCACTCTCAAGATTAGCACCCCGTAAACTGGTGCCGAGCAGACTGGCATGGCGTAAATCGGCTTTTTCCAGATTCATGCCATCCAAAACCACATGATCAAAAACTACATTGGGCATCGAGACCCCTTTCAGGATCACACCTGCCAGCTTTGCCTTGGTCAAATTGGTACGCTCAATGAGGGAGCGGGTAAAGACGGCTTGGGCCAGATTCGCGGATTCCAAATTTACGCCCCAAAGGTGACAACCCTGAAGATTCGCCCCTTCCAAGTTGGCTTCGTTTAAATTGGTAAAAGCAAATCGTACCCCAGCCATATTACAAAAGGTGAGGTCTGCACTGTGAAAGTTGGAATGGTTGAGTCGAGCTTGGGTGAAAACAGCATCTCTAAAGCGTGTCCGGTAACAAGTAACGTGTTCCAAGAGGGCTTCGGTCATATTCACCCGTTCAAACTCGGCATAAGACAAATCGGTACCACTTAATAATGCTCCGGATAAATTGGCATCATGGAGCTTAGCTGCGCGGAAATCGGATTTTTGAATACGGGCTCCTTTCAGGTTGATACCAATCAAGTTGGCATTCACCAAAGAAATTTCGTCCAAAATAACACCTTCTAAATTGGCCCCTTGCAGATTTACACCCGTAAGAATAGCGCCATGCAGGTTGGTGTTTTTTAGGTTGGCACCCCGCAAATTGGCCCCCGTAAGGTTGGTTTTTTCCAGATTGGCCCCCATCAGATTAACAGAAGTGAGGTCTAAGCCTGCCAGATTGGCCTCTCGAAGATCTGCATTTGAAAAATCTGTCTGGTCAATAAGGCAAGCGTGAAGATCCACTTGGCATAAACTGGCATTCCGGAAAGTGGCTGCACGTAAATTCGCAGACCCGAAATTGCAGCGGTCTATCTGGGCATAGTCGAAATTGGCATACTGGACATCTGCATTGATGAGCTTAGCCTCGATAAGAATGGACTTTTCAAACAAGGCACGCTTGGCGGAGACTCCGGAAAGAGAGGCTTCCTGAAGGTTGGCATCTGAAAATTGTGCTTCTTCTAAAGTGGCACCATCTAATCTGGCTTCTGAAAGATCTGCCTCTTTAAACAAAACCTGGGATAAATTTAGCCCTGCGAGGTCCCTTTTATGAAGGTCTGTGGCCCTCAGATCTAACTTTTTCCCCAAGCGTTTCATGGAGGAAGACGCCAGCCATTGTGTATGTTGCCATGTGGCTATACGCAATTGGATGTTCGAGATTTTTTTCTGAACAGACATGGTGACGGGAGAAAATGTCCATTTTTAGTTGCTCAGCAAAATGGACAAGAGGAACGATGGAAATATTGGTTGGTAGCGGATGCACTAAAATACAACAAAAGATTCCAGATGTGAAAAATGACTCGTGAAATTGTATTTTTAGTTAAAAGAATCCGATAAGAGGCATGGTTTGGGGTAATAGGTGGGCTAGAAAGGGTTGGTATTTTAATAAATATCCGTAATATGGCGATACCTGTAATTAAACGGTGTATTATGATTCAAAAAACAAAGCACTCAATTCGTATGGTCATTTCGGGTAGATGGTTTAGTGAACCTTGGTTTTGGGTGGCCTTGGGACTGCTTTCTTTTTGGTTGTTACAAGTGGCGCATGGTCCAGAACTTCGGGTAACCTTGCATGATATACTTGATTCGGATGTGGCCATTCGCAAAATTCTTACCGAAACTGGTGGATGGTATCGGTGGGAGAGCAATGCCGTACTACCCATGATCATGAATGGTTTACCACGAAATATGATTGATCTATCAGGAATAAATCTGATTAATTTATTATTTGTGTTGTTTTCGCCTTGGACAGCATTTGTTCTGGCCATGCTTTTGGTACATGGGGTGGCCGGATGGGGAGCATATAAACTTTCAGGTCTCTTTCTGGAGGGTGAGTCTATATATAGGGTGCTGATTAGCTGGGGTTTTGCGTTTTTACCCCATTATGTACTTTATGGTTGGACAACAGCGGGATTGCCATGGCTGATTTGGGCAACCGTTTCTTTTTTAGCATATCAAACGCCAACCCAGAAGCAATTTTGGAAATTTGCATCCGTATGGATCGGTTATGCGTTCGGAGCACACTTTATTTTATTTGGATCTTTTGTTTGGTTGGGCATGGTGGCAATCGTTGGTTGGGGGGTATATACCAAAAGGCCCATGTGGAGGCGTATGGCGGGGGTAACAGGTGGGGTATTTGTTCTTTTTGTAGTACAAACTTCGCATCTTTTAAAGAATATGGGTGATGCAAAATTTGTTTCGCACCGGACAGGGTGGAATTTACTGTTTCAGCACGAGAATTTTGTCCAGGTTGTTAAAGATGCCGGGGTTCATTTTGTTGCAGGTCAGTATCATGCTCCAAGTCTCCATAGCCTTGTTTTGGTGTTATTATTGACCTCTATCTGGGCTTTTCGACGTCAATCTGCCATCGTGAGACCGCTTTCAATTTTGTTGCTTGTTCAGGCTGGTCTTTCTTTGTTGAGTGCATGTTGGTTTTGGGAGGGCCTGATTTCTGTAAAAGAGCAATTAGGTTTTTTTAAAAGCTTTAACGCCGGAAGACTGGCTTTTGCATCACCCGTGATTTGGTTGGTTGGCTTGATTTTAATAACCCGCACTTGGTTGCAATGGAAGCCGCTCTTCAAATCCTATCTCGCTGCCTTTTTGGTAATTCATGTACTTTGGGTGGGCTGGGGAAATGGGATGTTGCGATCAAACATCATGGCTTGGTTGCGGCCCGATTATCAAAATGCTTCATTTCCATCTTGGAACGGATTTTACGCCCCTCAAGACTGGGCTGAGGTGAAAGCAAATATCGGGATACCAACCAAAAATTTTAAGGTGGTTTCCGTGGGAATTCATCCAGCCGTTGCCCAATTTAACGGCTTTTATACATTAGACAGTTACCAGAATAATTATTTCTTAGGGTATCATGCCGCATTTAGAAAGATCGTTGCGCCGGAGTTGGCACTATCTGATAAATGGCGACAATACTTCGATGAATGGGGCAGCCGCTGCTATATATTACCTGCCCATGCGCAAACTTGGAAGTCTCCTTTTTTGGTGCTCAAGAAGAAAGTTAAATCAGCAATGCCTTTGCAACTCGATCATAGGGCATTCAAAAAAATGGGAGGACGGTTTTTGATCGCAGCCTATGAGCTAGACCTTCCTGATGTGTGGCATCTGAGGAAAAAAATTGAGACTTATCAGGCTTGGTACGACCTTTATCTCTATGAAGTGAAATAAATGCTTGATTCACCATTCCTTGATGCTGAATATCTTTATTGGGTTCTTTTTTATACATTCAGACTCTTTTTCCGTACAAATTTGTGGAATCTTAGCGATGTACTTGCTGTTCTATAAATAAAAAGCGAGTATTTTCAGATCACAATTTATAATTGTAAGCCCATTCCCTGCTTTGTCTAAACCTCTTATTCCTCCACTTACAAACAGGGTGGGGTAATAATGTTTTTTTCACCAAATAACCTAACCGCAAACACCATTAATATGGAATTTCTTTTGTATGTCCCACCTGTTTTAGGCGTCATCGGCCTGCTGTATATGGCTGTTCAATGGAACTGGGTCGGCAAACAAGACGCAGGTGAACCCAAAATGAAGGTCATTGCCGATCATATTTCGGAAGGTGCAATGGCATTCCTTCATGCAGAATATCGCATTCTGGGGGTTTTTGTCTTGGTAGCCAGTATTCTGCTCGGTATCTTGGCGATGCAGATGCCAGAAACCTCGTCTCCTTTGATCATTGTGGCATTTGTCATTGGCGCAGTATTTTCGGCGGCTGCCGGGAATGTAGGGATGCGGATTGCCACCCGCGCCAATGTGCGCACAACACAAGCGGCAAGAACGTCTCTCTCTCGTGCCCTAAAGGTTTCTTTTACCGGTGGTTCCGTGATGGGACTGGGCGTGGCTGGGTTGGCCGTTCTGGGGCTAAGCACCCTTTTTATTGTTTTTTATAACGTCTTTATGGGCGGCCAAATGAACTCGGTTACGGAAATGACCCGTGTTCTGGAGGTGTTAACCGGATTTTCATTGGGTGCAGAATCCATTGCCCTTTTTGCACGTGTGGGCGGCGGTATCTATACCAAAGCGGCTGATGTTGGGGCAGACCTAGTAGGTAAAGTTGAAGCGGGCATTCCGGAGGACGATCCTCGGAACCCTGCCACGATTGCCGACAATGTGGGGGATAACGTTGGTGATGTTGCTGGCATGGGTGCGGACTTATTCGGGTCGTATGTGGCAACCGTTTTGGGTTCGATGGTGCTTGGAAACTATGTAATCCGTGATTCAGGTGTGATGAATGACGGATTTGGGGGGATTGCACCCATTTTACTCCCGATGCTGATTGCCGGGGTGGGGATTTTGTTCTCTATTATTGGGATGTGGCTCGTGAGTGTAAAAGATACCGATGCCACCACCGATACCGTACAATCGGCCTTGAATCGTGGAAACTGGGTATCTCTTGGGCTGACCGCAGTAGCCTGTTATGGCCTGATTATGTGGATGTTGCCTGCCGAAATGCAAATGGATTTCTTCGGTCAGGGGTTGATGACGGTCACAAATCTAAACGTTTTCTTTGCCGTTGTGGTTGGTTTGGTCGTGGGGGCGCTCATCTCGTTCATAACCGAGTACTATACCGGACTGGGTAAAAAGCCAGTGATGGACATTGTTCACCGTTCTGGAACAGGGGCCGCAACCAATATTATTGCGGGTCTTGCTACCGGGATGATCTCCACAGCATATCCGATTATTTTGTTTGCGGGCGCCATCTGGTCTGCTTATGCATTGGCTGGATTTTATGGTGTCGCGATTGCCGCTTCTGCCATGATGGCAACAACAGCCATGCAACTTGCCATTGATGCTTTTGGTCCGATTGCAGACAATGCGGGGGGGATCGCTGAAATGAGCGAATTACCGGAGGAAGTACGTGGAAGAACGGACATCTTGGACTCGGTTGGAAATACAACTGCGGCGATTGGTAAAGGATTTGCGATTGCATCCGCGGCGCTCACGGCATTGGCGCTTTTTGCGGCTTATGTGAATGTTACAGGGATTGACGGCATCAATATCTTTAAGGCAGATGTTTTGGCAGCACTTTTTGTGGGTGGTATGATTCCTGTAGTATTTTCTGCTTTTGCTATGAATTCCGTTGGAAAGGCAGCGATGGAAATGGTAAAGGAAGTTCGGCGTCAATTTCGCGAAATTCCCGGTATCATGGAAGGGACAGGAGAACCGGAATATGGCCGTTGCGTGGAAATCTCTACCGAAGCAGCCCTCCGCGAAATGATGGTTCCTGGCATGATTGCCATTATTACTCCTTTGATTGTGGGATTCTTGATGGGAGCAGAACCATTGGGTGGCTATATGGCTGGTGTTACGGTTTCCGGTGTTCTATGGGCTATTTTTCAATCCAATGCGGGTGGTGCTTGGGACAATGCCAAAAAGTCCTTCGAAAAAGGGGTAGAAATTGATGGCCACATGTATTATAAAAAATCGGAGCCTCATAAAGCTGCTGTTACAGGTGATACAGTGGGCGATCCATTTAAAGATACTTCCGGACCTTCCATGAATATTCTGATCAAACTTTCGTCCATTGTTGCACTCATTATTGCTCCATTTATTGGTATGGGCGGACATGGTGCAGATGAAACAATGGAGTATATGCCTGATACAGAGCAAGAAGGAGGAGTGCCTGTTCCGGAAAACACAACCCCTTCGCCAACGACAACAACACTTAGCTCCTTGAAATTGGATAGTGGCTTAGAAATGAATGTTGCTGCCGATGGAATCGAAAATAAGTTGGTTTCTTTTATTAAAGATGCCAACAAGCCTGTTGACAAAACGACTTGGTTTTCTTTCGACCGCTTGGTTTTTGAAACGGGTAAATCAACTTTGAAGCCTGAGTCGCAAGCACAACTCCAAAATATTGCCAATATTCTGAAAGCGTATCCTGCGGTAAACCTCAAAATTGGCGGCTATACCGATAATACGGGTAAACCCGAAGCCAACTTAGCCCTTTCAGGCGAACGTGCGAAAAACGTAAAAGCAGAATTGGTGAAGTTGGGCGTAGAAGATGCACGTTTGGAAGCCGAAGGCTATGGACAAGAACATCCTGTTGCAGACAATGCAACGGAGGGAGGACGCGCACAAAACCGCCGGATTGATGTCCGTGTAACCAAGAAATAAGCTGAAGTCAAGGTTTCTTTCTTTAATAGTACATCAAAGCCCACAAGATATTTTGTGGGCTTTTGTTTTGGTGCGAATTAGAACATCATTTTCTTCTTCAGTAGCTTGGAACGTTCACGACTTGCGATGACCTCGTGATTACTGGTCAAAATCAATTTGTAGCGGCCACTGAACCAGCCAATCATTTCTTTGATCTGATCCAAACGAATAATGGCCGCACGGTGGACACGCATAAACTCATCGGGATTCAGCCGCTGTTCCAGATCGTCTAAAGTGTGCGAAACAATATGGCGCACCAATTTAGGAAAGGAACTTGGTTGATCTGGCAGGGCAAAAAGCCGTGTCAGGTTGTCTTGCACTTCTATCGAAACGATCTGACGAACCGGAACAATAATGAGTCGGTCTCGGTGAGGGACCGAAATCTGAGAAACATAGGTTTCCGTTACGGCTTTTCGTGTGGGTGGGCTGGTTTTTGTCATCTCTTGCACCTCAAGCCAGTCCAATAATTTAGAAATTTTGGCTTGGTCAATCTCTTTTTTTTCTGGCATTTTACGAAGTTTCTCTGCCCGTTCGATGGAGTCGGCCAATTGAAGTTGATCAACTGGCTTTAATAAATAATGCAAGGCATTCGTCTGAAAAGCACGGAGGGCATACTCATCGTATGCTGTGGTAAAAACCACAATGGGGCGATTATCGGGCGGAATCCTTTCCAAGAGAGAAAACCCATCTAATTCTGGCATTCGGATATCCAGAAAAACTAAATCAATTAGTTGTGTTTCCAGTATTTCCAGTGCCTCCCAGCCATCCGAAGCATCTTCGCAAAGTTCAAGCCTTCCGGCTTCTATATAAGGCATCAATAGTTTGCGCATCCGGGTGCGGGCGGGTGCTTCGTCATCAATAATCAGGGCTTTTAGCATGATAATTTGGGGTTATAAATACGTTTAAAAACGTTATCTATGGGGATTACAAGGTGTTTAGTGGGATTTTTAGTGTTGCCGTTGTGCCGTGTTCCGGATCGCTTTGGAAGGTCAAGAGATTTTCGCATTGGTAAATTTGCAAGAGGCGTTCTTTTACGTTGTTCAGACCTGTGCCAAAAAAAGGTTGCGAAAAAACCGCTTGTTCGCCCCTGCCAAACAAGATAGGAATCCCATAACCGGAATCGTAAACAGAAATGACCGCAGCGTATTCTTTATCTTGTTTTGCCATAATGGTTAAGGTCCCGCGACGTTTATTTTTTTCCAAACCATGCTTTACTGCATTTTCAACGAGGGTTTGAAGCGCAAAAGCGGGGATGAGCATTTGCTCCATTTCTTGGGGAAGGGAGGTCTGAATGATTAAGTCTTTCCCAAATCGTGATTGTTCAAGTGCCAAATAGTGGGCAACCAAGGTGAATTCCTCTTTTAAAGTGGCAAACGTATTACCCCCTGTTTGGAGAACATAACGAAAAATAGCCGCCAAATGCTGGATGTTTTTTTCTGCTTCTTTGGGGTTTTCATCAATCAATGCAGCAAGGGTATTCAGGGTATTGAACAAAAAATGTGGACTGATTTGGGCCCGGAGTGCCACCAATTGGGCTTCGGCATGTTGTTTTACCAATGTTTTTTCCCGCTCAACAAGGACGATACGCTCGCTTGCAAGTCCAAGTTGGTTACAAAGACCGCGAAGCATCTCGAGGTCGCTCAGGTTGTAAAAATTTCGGTATCGCTTTTTACGTCCGAGGAGCAAAAGCCCAATAGGCTGGTGGTTACCGGGAATTGGGATAACAAGCTCAAATCCGCCGGATCGCAATATCTCGCGAGTGGTTCGGGATAAATTCCTTTCGCTCAACTCCGTATTAGAAGTCCAGATGGATTCTTTTTCGCTTAGTTCTTCCCAAATCCGGTTCATCTGTATATCGGAGAAGTAAGGTGGTTTGGGTTGGACACTTCGGAAAATCCATCCATCCGACTGGTTCATGGTTCGTAAAAAGAGTGCGCCCGAAGTTGTATGGACGCCTTCTAAAATTTTCTCTAACGTTTGGCTTACCAATATCTGATGATCCAAAATGTTGAGCATGTGCTCACCAAAACGGTTCAGGCTGCGTTGGGTTGCCCGTTTTTCGGAGGCGATGAGCCGAGAAATGATGTTTTGAAGTCGCTTAACCACCCATTCAAAACCCAAAATAATGCACAATGCCCAAAGCGCACCTGAAATATTAGGCGGGAGGATGGGGAAGAATGTCGGGAGAAAAGTTACCCCGATTAAGAAAAGGAAAAAGGAGAATAGTAAACCGATGGCGTAGGATAAATAACGGCTAATTACTTCATCTACTCGGCCATACTTCAAAATGGCCAAGGAAACCAATAGGATGGGGGTGGTGGAGAATATCTGCGCAATCACCAATATCCAGCCTGCTTGTATATCCGAAATTTCTGATAAGGGGAGTACCCGGCTTATGGCCAAGACCAAAACCGCCATCAAGACCGAAAGTCCTAAGAAAAGCAGGCTACCGATGCGAGACCAAACTTGTCGGTCTTCTCCTACACTGGGTTGCAACAAGACCGAGCGGTCGAGCAATAAATACAAGGCCATACTGGCCGAGATAAATAAATAGACATAAAAAAGAACGGGTGGAAAAATATTTTTATGGGAAATGGGCCCAAACGTCCCCCCGAAAAAAGTGAAAACAGAAAATAAACCATATACGATGGCCGGAATGTATAACATCCAAATACTGTTTCTTAGACCTATCCGAAGGGGCGAACGGTCATAGAGTACCGTATGTAGGAGCAAGGCAGGGAAACCAATCCAACATAACAGACCCAACAAAGAAAGACCCTGAAAGAGGACGTAGGAAACCCCCGTAATGTTCGAGGGCCCCCAAAGTGCCAGCATAAGCAAACGAATCAAATTACCAAAAACAGCTACCGATGCGGTTCCAATAAGCCAGATAGATAAATTGGCTTTGGCACTTCGGTTACGAAGGGGAAGAATGATGCCTAAGGCCATTAAATGGATAAAGGCAATGATTAAAAATCCCCAAAGAGATATGTTCCAGAGTAATTCAGTATGAGGATATATAAAAATAGGGTAATTGGTAAATCGAATATCAAAGGTATATGCTTGTGTACCTCTTAAAATGGTATAACGATGATGTTGGCCTGGTTGGATGGCATCTACGGCGATTTTGAAGGCTTCCGCATCGAAATAACGGATATAATCCAACTCTGTTAAAACATCCCCCGACCGAATGCCTGCTTCATACGCGGTACCTTTAGGGAAAACATAGGTGGCTGTAATCTGGCCATCCACAAACTCCCAATGCACCCAGTCAAATCCGCGATATGCAATTTCCGGCATGTTAAGCTGAATATCAGATGCTACTTGAAGCCAACTCCAGTAGAAGAGTAGGAGAGGTAGGAGGGCAACCAAACCTACGAATCCAATAAATAAACGGCTGTTTCTAATAATTCTGTCCACGGTAATCTCTGTCTCTTAATTAAAGTCCTGATGTAGCCTCCGGATCGCTTGCAATCAGTCTCAAATTTCTCGTTGCCGTTGTGGAACGGAAAAAGAAAAGGGGTGTTTAAGCCTAAAATAATACGTATATTAAACAATTCGACACGCCACTCACACCAAGACCGCGAACCCATAGTACTATTGTTACGAAACCAATCGTTTCTTTTCCGTTAATCCAATACCAATGGTACATAATCGTATGTTGAATCGTCTTTTATTGTGGCTGGGTGGTTTTATTACCCTTGTGCCCTCAATGCTTCCGGCGCAAACGGTTGCCAAATATGGCGCCGACTTTTTGTCTGGCGGTGTTGATGCGCGTGCAATGGCCATGGGAAATACACACATCGCCTTCACTCAGTCGGCTTCTTCTACCTACTGGAATCCGGCGGGGCTGGCACAACTGAAAAACCCCGATATCGGCTATATGCACGCGGAACGCTTTGGAGGAATTGTTTCCTTCGATTATGCTGGCATTGGCTTTCCGGTGGGCCAAAAATCGGCTATCGGTTTTGCGGCGATCCGAAGCGGCGTGAATGACATTAAAGACACCCGTGATGCTTGGGATTTTGAACGCGATACCCCCAAACCCAATCCTGAAAATAATTTCCGTCTCTTTTCTGCCGCAGATTATGCATTTTATCTGACCTATGGACGCAAAGTACACGACCACTTAACGGTCGGTGCTTCGGGAAAACTTATCCGAAGGAAAATTGGTCCTTATGCCGATGCATGGGGATATAGTTTAGATGCTGGCGCACAATATCAGAAAGGGAAACTGCGTTTGGGTATTAACCTTCAGGACGTGACCACCATGTTGCAATCTTGGAGCATCAACCAATCCGAGTTCTCAGAATACCCAGAATACGGTGTTCCAAAAGGAGGAACCGAGATGGTATTGCCAGTGGTACGATTGGGCTCTGGCTACGATTGGAAGGTGGGTCAAGATGGGTCACAACTATCGCTGGGTTTAGATGTAGATATGGCCTTCGATGGACAGCAAAAATATGCTTTTTCGGCTGGCAACCTTTCCATTCATCCACGTTTGGGGGCTGAATATCAATTCAAAAAAGCATTTGCACTCCGAACGGGCATTGCCAATTTTTCAAAAAACTCCGATGGCAGTGTGGCCATTCGTCCGATGGTCGGTTTAGGTCTTATGATTCGTCAAGCAGCCATAGATTATGTTTTTGGGGATTTTTCTGGCCCGACGGCAGAGTTGGGGAACTCTCATATGATTTCGGTTAGACTGGCTTTAGAACGCTGATGCAATAACAATTATGGAAAGGAAAAGGGATATTCAGGCTTCGGTCGTAAGTATTTTGGTACATGCAGCCCTCTTAGGTGGTTTTGCAGTTGTTCCATTGAGCACTATGACACCCCCGCCACGCAAAGCACCGCCAGAAATCATGGTGGAAGCGATCTCTTTGGATGCGTTGGGTGCCGAGGATGCAAAGCCTTCTAATGCAGAAACGGCGGAGGACAACCAACAAGACGAAGTCCCTTTAAATGCCGAGCGTGAAAAACCATTACCAACTCCGCCCCCACCTCCAAAAACCGAGGTAACGAAGTCTAAGCCTTTGCCTGCACCTCCGTCTAAGCCCGTGAAAACCCCGGTTCAGCGTACCGTTCCGAAAACACCAGAACGGGTGATTACGCCGCCCAGAACCCCGGTTGCCAAGCCTTTGAGCAATACCCCGACTCCTGCGACAAAACCACAGGCAAATACATCATCACAAAATACGGGACAACCCAGCAGGCCATCTGCTGCACCCACACCTCGAACGAGTAATGAACCCCGCCCTGAAAGCGCGGCGCCTAAACCCCGTCCTTTACCCCAAAATTCAACCCCACAACCCCGTCCTGAGCCGCCTACAAGGCCGAATACGACTGGGAATACAAATGCTTCTCCAGGTAGTGGTTCAACGGGGTCTAGTACGCGGGATGAACCAAGTGGTCGCTCTGATGCCCCGCCCAGATCTGGCGGAACTGGTGCGTCTGGCGGACAGCTACCGGGACGTGCGGTTGTTCGTCGTGCCATGCCCCGACATACTGTTTTGGTCAATGCTACGATTACAGTGCGGGTAACGGTAGATCCAGAGGGCCGGGTGGTGGGTGCAACCATCGCACGTAAAGGGAATCCGTCCCTCGAAGCCCAAGCTTTATCGGCGGCCCGTGGCTGGCGATGGTCGCCTTTGGCAGAAGGGGGAGGGGAAATCAATCAGTCCACCACCATTACCTTTAGGTTTCAGGTTGAATAATAAGAGTGCTTTGGCTGTTGATGGTTTTTTAGGTGGGGTGGTTGGGAATAAATATGCCTTCTGGCTTGGCTGGCGGGATGAATAAATACTTCAATTAAAAAACGGCGTTTTCGGTATCAAAAACGCCGTTTTTTAAAGTGCTCCCCGTAGGACTCGAACCTACGACCCGCTGATTAAGAGTCAGCTGCTCTACCAACTGAGCTAGAGGAGCATTGGTTAGCATCGGTAATATACAAAACCAAGGTGTATTTTTCCAGAATCAATGCTTTAGTTCAAGAAACCTTCTGGAAGACGTCTATGAACGGGCAATGTTGATGGCTTCAAGTACTTCATCTGGGGTCCAGGTATTGCCGCGAAATATCTTAACCACTTTTCCTGTCGGAGAAATGACTGCTGTGGACAAATTGTGCTCAATCAGATTTCCGCCCTCATCCCGAATTGTTACGCCGAAAGCACCGATCGTCTTGCCAATGGCTTCGGGTGATCCTGTTGCAAAACTCCAATTTGTAAAGCTTTTTGTGTAGCGGTTAGCATAGGCTTTTAGTTTTTCGGGCGTGTCCCGTTTAGGGTCAAAAGAAATGGTGAGTAGATGGACATCGGTTTGTTTAGAGGCGTTAATTTTTGTTTGTAATTGCCTGAACTGGTCGGACATTCTTGGACAAAGCGTCGGATCAGGACAATTCGTATAAATGAATGTGGTGACCAAAATCTTTGGGGAGAAGGAATCTAGTGCAAAATCCTTCCCGTCTTGATTGATGAGGGTGACTTCGGGGATTTGATCACCTGCTTGTAAAATCTTGACGTTATCTGGGATTTCCGCTTTGGGTGCTGCGCTCGGTAGGTTTAAGTCTTCTGGACGAATTTTTTTTATGTCGGTAATCCATGAATCCGTTTCGGTCATATGGAAGATGAACGAGATGGCGTCTCCTGTTTCTAAGCCTTTTAAGAGTTCTGGGCTACGGACGGTAAAGGGCATTGTCATGGATTCCATGACTTCTGGAATGGTTTCATGTTCAATAAATACTACTCCTACATCTCCAAAACCAGTAATTTTGCCTTTGGTTGCATATGTTTTTCCTTCATTGTCCTCTAAGGTCATAAGGAAATAGAGTAAAACAGCGACTCCGACGGCCAATAAGATGCCTAAGAGAAGGGTTTTTTTCATTTGGTTTGTTGCTTGGTTTATATTATTTACAAGACAGCTGGCTCAATCATCTCGATGGTACCTGATACCGAGTCAATTCGGGCGCGAATTCCATTGGGCACGGTGAATTTATTGGAGATATGCCCAATCATAGAGCCATACCACGCGGGAACGCCCAATATTGAAAGATGATCCCATAAAACATCATTCAGGGAAAGGGCTGGTGATTGGTTTGGGTTGCAATTTCGGCAATCTCCAAAGACAATTCCACGCACCTGAGACAAAACGCCTGCGATTTTTAGGTGCGTCAGCATGCGGTCCACCCGGTAAATGTCTTCATCCACATCTTCTAAATACAGGATCTTGTCCGACCAATCGGAGGGCACATATGGAGACCCAAGCATTCCACTCAAGACAGACAGGTTTCCACCAAGTAGAATGCCTTCGGCACTTCCGGAACGTATGGTTTTTACACGTGTAGGTGAAGAGGTGGCGGGGATTTGGTTACTGAATACCGAACGATTGCCCTCGAAGAGGACATCGTTTACATAATGTTTGGTATAGCTGTTCCACGTGGCGGTTCCTACTGGCCCATGAAAGGTTACCAGATTGGAACGGGTATAAATTGCAATGAGCAAAGAAGTGATGTCGCTGTACCCCATAATGATCTTGGGGTTTTGCCGGATTAGATCGAAATCTAAAAAAGAGAACAACCGCGTACAGCCCCAGCCGCCTCTTACGGCCAGAATTGCATCAACCTCGGGATCAGCAAACATGTTGTTTACATCCGCCGCACGATCGTGGTCTTGGCCTCCCAAATACCCGTATTGATCCAGCACATGTTCCCCAAATTTAACTTTAAGGCCCATACCGCGAAGTTTTGCAGCCACCTCGTTTACATCACTGGAGCTAACTTGGCTTGCAGGCGTGATAAGGCCAACAACGGAGCCAACGCGCAAGCGTTTTGGTTTTCTTGTTGCCACAACAGGCGTTGGTTGGGCAAAGGATTGATGGGTAACAAAAGGGACGGACAAGGCGCCAACGCCAGCGGATCGGAGAAATCTTCTTCTGGAAAGAGACATTATGATACCTCGCGCTTTATGAATTAGGTTCCGAAATATAATACTGTGGAACGGTTGTTGTAGATTGCGTTTTATGGTGATTTCGCATGTGGCTTATAATACAACCGTCAGATGGTATGTGGAACGTATATAGCAATAAATTTTGTATGCGAAATTCTTTTGATACGCTTTTTGAGACCAAAATATGGGTATTTTGTGTCCGCTTTTCCTTCTTCATGACGCTAAAATTTAGTTAGATGGCTCAATGGGATTATTTCTGTCCGGGGTGTTTCCGGGAAAAAGGTGCGGTGGCTATTTGTCCTCATTGCGGTTTTGATGAGCATGCACGCCGCTCCCCGCTAATACTGCCGTATAGAACCCTTATCGGCAAGCAATATATTACGGGTAGATTACTTGGTAAACCAGGTGGTTTTGGTATTACTTACTTGGGTTTTGATACGGTTTTAAATACACGAGTAGCCATTAAGGAGTTTTTGCCACGAGAATTGGTGAGTCGGGCGCCCGATGGCATTCAGATGCAACTACATACCGAGGAAGACCGTTCTCTTTTTGAGTTTAGTAAAGACCGGTTTTTGCATGAGGCACGTACCTTGGTTCGGATAGATCATCCAAATGTGGTGCGGGTCCGAAATTATCTGGAAGCAAATGGAACGGCCTATATTGTGATGAACTATTACGAAGGGGCCAATCTGAGCGAGTATTTAGAGGCTAACCGGGGTAAGATTCCCGAAGAACAAGCGTTGGGGTATCTCTTGCCGATTCTTTCCGGTCTGACCGAGGTACACCGAAAGGGCTTCTTACATCGAGACATCAAGCCGGGTAATATTTACATCACTCACGAAGGTCGTCCAATCTTGCTGGATTTTGGGGCGGCACGTTCAGCCGTTAAAGAACAGTCGCGCGGGCTTTCGGTCGTGTTATCGCCTGGCTTCGCACCCATCGAGCAATACCACCGTAGTGGCGAACAAGGAACTTGGACAGATGTTTATGGGTGTGCGGCAACGCTTTATTATGCCCTGACGGGTAAATTGCCCCCAGAAGCAACGGAACGGCTTGCAAATGACGATCCGGATAGGTTGAAGAACCGATTACAAGGGGTTTCATCAACGGTAACTGATGCGATCTTGAAGGGATTATCTGTACACCCGAAAGAACGGCCACAGACAGTCGAGGCGTTCTCTGCGTTGCTTTCGGGTAGTGCGATGCCCTTCTCCGAACAAAAAACAGTGGCCAAAGCCGAGCCTGTAAACCATGATACACGTCCTACGGCATCACAACCACCCCTTACTATGCCACCAACAGTGGGTTATGATTATCCTGTGGCGTATTTCCCAACGGACGTCCCTGCGCCCCAACAGCCTACGGTGGAGCGGCGGTGGGATTGGACCTCCCTCGCCATTTTCTTTGCGGGTGTGTTGATGGCGCTTCTTGCATTGGCTGTCTGGTTCTACAAAACAAATCGCCCAACTCAGTTGATTGTTTCATCGTCTGGTCAGGGGGATTACCGAAAAATTATGGAGGCTGTGGAAGCATCTGGAGAAGGTATGAAAATCTATGTGGAGCCTGGAACATACCGGGAAGTGTTGGTTCTGGATCGGGATGTTGAGATCATTGCTCGGAAGGAAAAAGGGGATGTCATGATTGAAAATGCCAACAACCATGTGATCACAGTAAAAACGGCAACTCCTGTTTTGAAAGGCTTTAAGGTGCGGGCTACCGGAAAAGAAAAAAGTGGGCAACACGCCTTATATGTTACGGGGGGTACACCGATATTAGAAGATTGTGTTTTTACATCCACCGGAGGCGTACCCATTCAAATCAGTGGCCGAGATGCCAAGCCGCATTTGAAGCGTATTTCCATTCCTAAAAGTCATACGGATGGTATAGCGATTGATCAACAAGCGAGTGGGTTGATCGAAGGGGTGGAAATTGCCAATACGAAGGGCTGGGGGGTGGTTGTCTTGGGCGCGAAAGAACCCATTATCCAGCAATCCAAAATTTATAATACGGAGGAGGGAGGTGTTTGGATTGAAAATGGAGGAGGGACCCTGAAGGAAGTGGAAATCTACGGGATGAATAAGCCGGGCGTCCAGATAAGTCGGAACGCAACAGCAACCCTTAGTATGGTGGATATTCATGACGGAAAACAAAATGGCATTTTTATTTCTGAAAACAGCCAAGCCAAAATAGAGAAAAGTAAAGTCTATAAAAACGCCTTCGCGGGCATTGCCATCCGCGATGGGAGCGATCCGGTTATAACTGAGACCAAAATTTATGATGGCCTCGATAATGGCGTTTGGATATACAATGGAGGAAAAGGTCGGTTGGAAAATGTGGAAATATATGGCAACCAGAAAAATGGTATGTTGATCAGTAGTAATGCCATGCCGGCCATCGTAAAATCGAGAATTTATGGCAGTAAACAAGCAGGAATTTTGTTTGATCAGCGGGCAAAGGGAACCATAGATGAAACAGAGATCTATGCGAACGAAAAAACGGGGATTGTTATCCGAGAAGGGAGTGACCCGCTCATTCGTCGTTCTAAGATATATGATGGCAAAGAGGCAGGGATTTTGGTAGGCTCTAATGGGAAGGGGACGATTGAATATTCGCAAGTATTCCGAAACGCCTTTCAAAATATCCATATAGAGGATAGTGGAAATCCGACCATCCGGCAAACAGATATTTATGACGGTCAGGGAGGGGGCGTCTGGGTAACGAATAAAGGAAATGGATTGGTGGAAAACTGCAATATTTATAACAATGCCCGGTTTGGGGTGGGGATTGAAAAACAAGGAGATCCAACCATTCGCCAGTCTAAAATCTATGGCAGTCATTCGCATGGTGTTTGGATATCGGTGGGCGGACGGGGAACCATTCAGGAGAATCAGATTTACGGTAACGCGGAATATGGGGTTTATATCAATCCTAATACCGCACCTTCTTTGGTCAGTAATACAATAAATTCGAATGGACAAGGGGATGTATTGGACCTGGGCTTCTAAAGTCAGTCTAACTGGAGTCAGAAAAATGGCTACTCCTTTGTGGAAGTGGTTTATATGGTTTTTGATGTTCCCATCGTTGTTAGACATTGTTCATGCACAAGAGGGGCTGGAAGTTGCCGCCGAACGGATGCGTGGCGTTGCTATCCGTATCTGGACCGAGGTTGAAGATTTAGATGAAAACGAATCGGTAACTTCTCAAGGTGGATCGGCGTTGATTATTTCTAAAAACTATGTCGTAACAAATGCACATGTCGCATTCGACCGAGATTTTTTTCTTCGGACCATTGGAGATCCATGGGAACAGCGACGGTTTGCAGCTGCAAATCTAAAGTTTTCCTATATCGTTTCATTGGGGCCTGGTAAAGAAATACCAGCCGAAGTGGTTTGGCGCTCTCCCAAAGATGTGGCCATTTTAAAACTCTCGGAGCCAATTGTTCGGGACTTGGTTCCGTTTGTACCGACCAATTGGGTGCGAATGGCACAGACCGTTAATGTGATGGGTTATCCGGCTGCTGCAGACCGAGATGCTGGGGGGGATGACTTTTATATACCTTCCTTAACTCGTGGCATTATCAGCAAAGAAGTCCGAAAAGATGAATATGGGCGGAAGTTGTTCCAAACCGATGCAGCGATCAATGCAGGAAACTCCGGAGGACCCATGTTTAATGCTTGTGGAGAGGTGATTGGCATTAATGTGGAAAAAGCGCTTACGACGATCCGCAATACCCAAGGCGAGGAACAACGTTTAGCCATTGGCGAAGGAATTGGATGGGCGCTTCCGTTTGATGAATGGGTTCAAGGGTTAGATGAATTAAAAATACCGTACACATATGCCGCTGCGCCTTGTTCCGGTATCAGTGAGGGGGGGGTATTACCTGCATCGGGCGTTGCAAATCCGATCAAAGATCGGTTGTACCTGATCGGGCTTTTAGTCGCGATTTTGCTCAGTGTAACTGCGGTCATTTTGGCATTAACCAAAAGAGGACGGGTGATGATGCGTGAAGCAGTAACACGGAGCCGCGAGTTGGTGAGTAGAAGAATTCCATCCGGACGGAGTGCGAAGTTTACTGCTGGGCCTCATGTTCCGGTCTTGGCTTGTGTTGGGGGGTATTATGAAGGGACAACCATAGAATTGGGCGAAAAGCCACTGGCAATTGGCCGGGATGCCCGAATGTGTCAATTGGTGTATCCGCAAGACAAGACCGAGATTAGCCGTCGGCATTGTGTGATCCGATACGAGGAAAAAGACCAAGCTTTTTTCTTAGAAGATTGCTGGTCTAAAAATGGAACCTATGCCTTGAGCAGTGGAAAAATTCCCGGTGGCGAGCAAATCGTGCTGAAAACGGGTGAAAGATTCTATGCAGGGGATTCGGGCAATATGTTTGAAGTAAATTTGGAATCTCTTTCCATGTCTTAATTGTCAAGCGCCATGAGCACTTTGGCAAACAATTCTGCGGTTTCCTCTTGTATGTCCACAATTCTGATTCGTCGAATGGTAGATTTTGGGTTTGTTTTGAAGTAGGAAATGATAGATCCCACGATGACCGTAGCGCATCGCGCAACAGGATAGGCAAATATGCCGCTGCTGATTGCCGGGAGCGAAAGACTTGTTGCGCCCAGGTCATCGGCCTTTTGTAGGGTATTCAAAACAGCAGCAGCCAAAAAAGCATCTTCGTTTTGCTTGCCATCCATCCAGACGGGCCCCACAGTATGAATGATGCCTTTTGTAGGCAAATTGCCCGCACCCGTGACAACAACACCTCCCACAGGAATGGTTCCGTGCTCGCGTACATAGTCGGTACTTTCTGTTTGGATTTCTTTGCCACCTTTTGCGATAATGGCTCCCGCAACACCTCCACCATGACGGAGGCGTCCATTGGCAGCGTTCACGATTAAATCGCTTCGCTCTTCGGTTAGGTCGCCAATACAGGCTTCAAGGGTCACATTCGAGGAGAAAACGTAACGGCTAAGTACAATTGGGTTCATGTTTATGGTTTCAGGTGAAGGTTAATGCAAAATAAAAAAGCCTCTCCAGCAAAAGAAGAGGCTTTCCAAAAAAAGCGTCGAATCTGCTCTTTATTTATCCAGCCCAGGGTTTCTGTTCAGGAATTCCTCGTACAAACGTGTTTGCCGAGATTCAATTTTAATGCTACGACCCACAATAAAGAGGTGAGAAATCTGGGTTTTGGGTTCAAAAGGGTCACCATTGGCAATAAAAAGGGTTGCTTCTTTACCTACTTCGAGCGAACCCAACCGATCGGAAACCCCAAGAATTTCAGCGGGGGTGATCGTAACCGCTTTTAATGCCTCATCCTTTCCAAGGCCATAAGCTGCCGCATACCCAGCAAAAAATGGCAGATTTCGTGCATTTTCGTTTGCTTCGGAACGAAGGGCCACTTTGACGCCTGCCTTATGCATCAAGCCAGGATTGGCATATCCTCGGTCATAACGATCCGAAGCGCGGGCTGGGAAAGAAAAGACACTACCTGCAATCACGGGTATGCCAGCAGTGGCAATCTTATCGGCCACCCGCCAGCCTTCACGGACGCCTGTTAAAACCGCTTTTACATTTCGGGCTTTAACCCATGCCAAGGCCGCTTCGATGTCTTTAGCCGTATTAACTTCGATGAGTAGAGGCCATTCACCTTTAATAACCGGCTGGAGTGCTGCCATTTCGGGTACATATTCGGGGGCTTTGGGATGGTTTCCAGAAGCAAATGCCGTTTGTATGCGGTGGTATTCTTGGGCTTGTTGCCAGAATTGATTAAGATCTTCGATGGCTTTTTGGGCAGCTTTGGTGATTTCCTCATCGGTTCTTCGGTCAAATCCACCAAATCTCCCCGTATTCGGAAAGTTCATGGCAACGCCTTTAAAGCCTGCATACATTTGTTCTGGTGTGTAGCCATGAAGACGAATCAAAGCCGCGGTACCCGGAAACATTCCCCCGGTTGGAACAGCAAGAGAAACCAAAACGCCATTAACCCTTGTCACGGGTATTAGTTCTGAATTTGGATTGATCGCCGTAAGGGCTTGCATTTGTGGGGTTAAATTGCCTAATTCATCATGATCTACTGTTTCGGGCAGAGAATTAACTTCCAAAAGACCTAATTGACTTCCGCCGTCAATCATTCCGGGATACACTGATTTCCCTGCACAATCAATGATTGTTGCACCGTTTGGAATGACAACCGCTTTGCCTAAAGCTGCTATCTTACCGTCTCGGATGAGAAGGGTGGCATTTTCTATTACCCCATTTGTAACGGTTACAAGGCGTGCATTGGTTAATGCGATTGCTTTAGGGTCTGGATCGGGCTGGAATCCAATCAAGACTAAGGCCAATGCAGCAAAAAGAAATTTTAGCATTTTAATTCGGATTACAAGGTATTAAACCCGTTTTATGGTGAAATTTACCGGCAGCGTCATCCGAGAACGTACTTTGGTACGTCCTCTCATACCGGGAACCCAAGGAGGCATATTTTGAATTAATTTGATTGCTTCTTCGTCTAATTCGGGAGAAACCCCTTGCTTAAGGGTAATATTGCTGATATCACCATTTCGTTCAACGTAGAATTCAACAATCACGGTTCCTTCTGTTCCCGCTTGATATGCTGCGTCCGGATAGCGCAAATTAAGGCCAATGTGTTCACCCAATTGTGTTTCGCCGCCAGGGAATTGGGGCGGGGTTTCGGTTTGTGGGCCCAGCAATGAGCACTGAAGCCCGGAAAAGGCAAACAGAAACAGAAAAATAAGAGGTCGTTGTTTTGTCATGATGTTTGTACCTCCGAATAAGCGGCTTAATGCTTGTGTTGGTGAAATATTTTTGCTCCGAGTGTAGCTGCAGATTCCTCCAACAGCCAATCTACACCCTGCATACAGCGGTCGTGAGACTCGGTGGAAAAATCGGCAGCTTCAACAGGTCCATCGGGTCTAATGGAAAGACGCATATCGTCGGGATCCGCATCTCGGTCAAAGCGAACGACTCCGTCCACAATGGTCACTTGGTTGATGGCATAGACGGATAGTGGATGGGCATTGAAAATGGCAATATCCGCATCCTTACCTACCTCAATAGATCCAGCACGTTGCTCAATACCCAACTGTGCAGCCGGGTTTATGGTGATCATGGCCAAGGCTTCATCATCCGACATTCCACCATATTTTTGGGTTTTGGCTGCTTCAAGATTCAGGTGTCGGATAAAGTCGGCAGAATCAGAATTAATCGAAGTCCGAACACCATTCTTTGTTAAGATACTGGCATTATAGGCAGTAGAGTAATAGACCTCCATTTTATACGCCCACCAATCCGCAAAAACAGAAGCCGTAGCCCCGAAGGCGGCCAATTCTGGAGCTACTTTGAATGCCTCGTTTGCATGTTGGAACGTCACTTTTTTGACGCCATAGTCTTTCAAAACCTGCATGAGCATCAGAATTTCATCTGCTCGGTACGAGTGGGCATGAATTAAAATATTGCCTTTGAGAATGTCTGCAATAACTTCACTGCGCAGGTTATAGGCCGGTGGCGGGCCTGTCGGATTCTTTTTATAGGCTTCCCATTCATTCATATACCGCTTCCCGCGCTCAAAAGCATCTCGGATCACATATTCAACGCCCATTCTGGTGGATGGATTAACCCCATTCCCGCGACCATGAACACGGGTAGGGTTCTCACCCAACGCAAACTTGATGGTTCTCGGTGCGCCCTCCATCACCAATGCTTCGGGCAATTTTACGCCATATCGGTGTTTAATGGTTTGGCACTGGCCCCCAATGGCATTGGCCGATCCGTGCATCGCATGGGAAATGGTTGTCCCACCAGCCAATGCGCGGTAAATACTAATGTCTAATGGATTTAGTACGTCCCTGATTTGCACTTCTGCGGTTATGGGGCTGGTGGCTTCATTAACGGCGTCAACGGCTATGTGTGAATGTGCATCAATGATCCCGGGCATCACATAACGTCCAGACGCATCAATCGTTTGATACCCAGTAGGTGCGGTAAGCTTCTTGCCTATTTTTGCAATTTTACCATTGGTTATCAATACGTCAGAACCCTCTAATGTACCTTTGGTGACGGTCAGAATGGTTCCATTTCGGATAAGAAGGTTGCCTTTATCTTGAGCATGAGAAGCCTCAAAGCCCCAAAAAAACAAGACAATCAGGAAGAAATTGAGTTTCATGATCAATTGGGTTTGGTGGTTCTGGTGCCTGTAACGGGGAGGTCGGATTGTAAGGCGGTCACATAAACCGTCCCGCTAAGCGTTTCGCCCTCTAATTTCAACGTAAAGACGATCTCTGAATTTTGGGCATATCCTTTACAGGTAAGGGTCTGACCTTCTAATTTTACGTCTTGTAGCGCTGAATTTTCGTCATTCGTTTTAAGACTGCCTTGAAGGGTGCCTGCCGAAGTGGTAAAAACCAATGTACCTTCTTGGGCTCCGCCAGGTGTTACCACGGAGATTGTCCATGTACCTAAGGCAGTCGAAAATGCACCCGATCCATTCCCTCCTTCGGCATTTGCTCCTTTCTTGGAGGCGTTTTTGGGGTATTTGAAAAGCGATCCTTCCACCATAACCATCCGGATCTGGCTTTTTTCGTCAAATACTGGGCCGTCAGAAAAAATCAGATTTGCAATTTTCCCCTTTTCAATGGAACCCAGTTGTGCTTCAACCCCCAGAATTTTCGCTGGATTGGTGGTGAGGGAGGCCAATAACTGGTTTTCGTTGAGACCGTTTTGTAGGAGGGTGCCAAAGTTCTTTCGAATATTGGAAGCCTTTGCCTCCTTTGTTGAAAAACCAAACAAGATTCCCGACTCCTGAAATACGGATGCTTGGCGGACGTGTTGAAGGTAAATCTTTTTTTGGGTTTGGATTAAACGGCCCGTTTCGGCAGGCGTCTTAGCGTGCGAATCAATACGTTCGTTTGTGGATGCTGCTGAGGTCTTTTCTTTAATCTCTCTTGGGGCTTCGGGCAACTCCAAAGATAAGAAAACGGGCATACTTCGGCTTTTGAGTTGGGGCAATATTTCGTACCCGTTTTTTAGTCCAGCTAAAACGGTTTTATATCCCAGATCGTCTCCCAGCCGGAGTCCTCTTAGTGCATCTATGTAATCATTGGCAAAAAAGATGACCTGCTTTTCGCCCTTTAAGACAGGGAACAAGGCCGTGTGTATCGGATCGGTTACGGGTCGTTGGAGGCCAAATGGATTTTTATGGTATGTGGTTTCGTAAGACAAACTTTGCTTTGCAGCCCCAAACGCCTGGCGCCAAAATGCAAGAATGCCTAAGTCATTGGAGGGATAAACCTGTTGGCCTTGTCCGCGTGCAGCACCAAGCAGTTGGCCCATGAGGGCTACCTGAGGCTGGAAAATCATTTGGTTGGCATTTTGGCCGGAAAGAAAAATGAGGGCGGTTTTTCCTGGCATCATTCTGCCAAAAGGGGCGACCTGTGCGGCGGTAAATCCCAATTTTCGCCATTCATCTACACTGGGGTCCTCAGCTTTGAGGAATGACCGTACATCTATATCTGGTTGTAGGCCAGCCCTGTTATAGTCCGGCTCTCCTGGACGGGGAATGCGGGGGAGAGGCTCTTCTTTGGGGCGTGGGATACCAATGTGAGACAGGCCGTCAATAAATCCGGCATACAGGGTGAGGGAGTCACCTTTAATCTCGATGGCATCATAAGGCACATTGCTAACAGTGCCTACTTGGGTGATCAGGCCATTTTCAATGACAATGGATCCTTTTTCAATAATCTTCCCGGGCGATTGCACAATTCGGGCATTCACAATATGCCAGTTTTTAGAAACAGGCGCAAGGGGTTTTTCTGGACTGGGTTGCGAGAAAACAGGTACGACGATTGTTAACCACACAAACCAATAGCGGCTTAGGCAGCGAAGTTGCATACGGTTATATTTTTTGCTCCTTAGGGGAAAAAAGGAATGTACGTTTATTCGATCGGGCAATCAAGCGTATAAAGGGATTCATTGTAGCCAAGCAATCGGGGACAAAGCTTGTCGTCCTTTAAAAACTGCCAAGAAAAGTGCATTTCCTAATGGCTGATTTTCTTTACCCGATGTGCCGATAAGGCTTCCTTTTTGGATTTGTTGTCCCGGACTAAGGGTAATGGTTGACAAATTGCCATAAACCAGTGAATATCCATTGGTTTCGATAACGACACATTCTCCATATCCGGGCTGAGAAAAAATCTCTTTTACCAAGCCACCAAGTGCAGCACGCACTACGGTTTCGGGTGGAGAAACGATCAGGATACCCACGCCATTAGGATCACTCTTGGGCTTAGATGTGCCTGATAGAATTTCTGAAACCGAAAATGGGGGGAGGTTTTGGTTTTGCGCTTCGGTGGCATTACGGTCATTGACAGACAATGTTTGTACCTGTCGTTTCAACCCTTCCATATAAAGCCGCTTCATGTTTGCAGTATTTTCTATTGCTAAACGTTCATATTGAATGGTATTTAACGTCTTGGCAGCTTGTCCAATTTCCGAATTGAGTTGTTGGTGATATCGTTCTGCCTCTTTTAAGAGTTGCTTGGTGCGCTCTACCAAAAGAGTCGAATTGCGGAGTTGGTTGGCCAATTTTTCTTGGGTATGAATGTATTGCGAAATGCGCTTGTCTCTTTGTTCTTTAATCAGTCTAAAATAATATAAGCGGATAAGCAATTCATTAACGGAACGGGCACTAAACAGCAGGAGTAATTCGTGTTGACGACCGTATTTGTAAAGGTAAATGGCGCGTTTTTGGGTAAATTGAGATTGTTCCTTCAAGAATAGACGGAGTTGGGAGATGCTGTTTTGTAACGAATCTTGCTGAACATACAGGCGTGTTAGGCGAGCAGCGTATTCCGTCATCTGTTGTTCTCGTTGATATAGTTTTTGATCCTTTTGCTGTAGTTTCTTCCACTGCCTGCGTTCCTTCTCGCGGATGGATTCAATGGTTTCTTCCAATGATTCTAATTCTTGGCGCAGGGTGTCTTGTTCAATAGCTGCATATAAACTTATGGTGGATACTTCTGAACCAAAATTATAGGTCGATAAGCCAAGCAGCAGCAAAAGAAACCAATTAACCATTTGACTTTAAGGTTACGTCTATACCATTTACAACTACAAGGTACAGAGAGTAACGACATCCTCTGTACCTGAGTCATCTTACCGAACGGGCATTAACTTAACCTTTTTACGATCTATATTCAAGTCGAAGGAAAGGGATTCTGGATTTAGGTCAAAATTCCGGTGGTATATCTTAACCGTTCGTTTTGCCAAAGGCTGTATCATTTCAACCCTCCTTGGTATGAGTAGCGTCCCAAATGTCGTCGGTTCATGATACAGTATTTGCTCGGTTAGCTCATTCTTACTGTTTCGGAGTTCTATTTTTGACACACGATAACTTCGGGCATCTACCGTAAATTGTTGTCGTAAATCGGTGGTGCGTAATACTATTTGTCCTCCGCTTTGAAAGGCTTCCCATGAAAAACCATTTTCTGGAACGACCGATCCCGTCAAAATCGCCATAATTTGTTCAATGGTTCCAGAAACAGGTAAAAAACGGTTTGCCAGCGAGATGGGGCCATAGGTCAGTTCCTTTTCAATGCGGTTATACACAAAGAAACTATCGCGTGTTACCAAACTGCGTGCCCCTTCAAAGTTTATTGCTGTTGCCCGATAACTGGTATAAAGTCCTTTTCCAGATTCATAGCGCGAGTGTGCGGTCAGGCTTTGTTCTAGTTCCGGTGAATCTATATCCATAGAAGACGTGGCCGTAAGTCGGTTTAGTTTGGGGCGTGCCATTTCCATTCGGGCAATGGTTTCCTCTGCCAATTGTGCCTCGGCTGATTTTTGTGGCGGCGGGGTAGCAGGTCCAACGGGTAGGGGCGGGGTGACGGGAGGATCTACAATGGCTACGTTTTCAATAGGAGGCTTGGGTTCCGAAGGTTTCACCCATGTACTTTGTGTTCCTGCGCCATAAACAGGCTCTATACAAGGTTTTGCGCTTTTGCATCCGGTGAGTAGGATAAAAGCCAGAAAGGGGGTCCAACGAAACGGGCCAAAGGAGGATGAAAAAAATGTATAGGTGTTCATGGGAATATCCTTATTGATTTTGAAATTCCAGTTTGGCACGGATGGTGGCTTGATTAGGATCTAAGATCAAGGCTGCTTGCCATCGCTTACGCGCTTCGAGGAGGTTGCCTTGTTTTTTAAGGAGTTCTCCTTCTTTATCCAACTGGGCGATCTGAAGGGAGACGGCATCCCCAAAATCAGATTTGATGATGGCAGCTGCTTCGGTTAAAATGTTTTGTGCTTCACGGAATTTTGCAGAGGCGATATATGCTTCTGCTTGTGAATGGAGCAAACGAGGCTGTCCAGGGAATAAAAACCCCGCTTCTTGTGCCAATCTAAGGGCCTTATTGGTATCCCCCGCCAAGGTGGATGATTGTATGGCAAGGGCCCATCCCTCTAAATCTCTTGGGTATTTACTCAGCCACATTCCCAATATCTGGGCTGCTTCTTCATATCGGGCTTGTTGAAAACGAACTTTCCCAAGCAAAATCCATGCTTCAGCAAGATTGGGTTGTTCGCTGGTAACCCCTTTAAGGGCTTGTTCCGCCTGAGAAAGGGCTGTAGGATCGGTGTGGATCTGTGCAAAAAATGCTTTTGCATGTTCCAACGTCCAAGCATTGCCTAAAGGAGCGACCTGGACCTCGGCTGAAGCCCGGTTGTCTGTGCCCGAAGTCCCGACCAATTCCTTTAATTTTAACCTTGAAGCCACATCATAGGGGTCTTGTGCAACCACGTCTTGAAGAACCGAGACCATGTCCGATTTACGCTGAAGCCGCTCATATGCGGTAATTAATTTCCGTAAGGAACTTTTATCATAAGGGTCCATAAAGACGACTGGTTGTAAAAGCTCTGATACATCTTGAAAGTTACTTGTTCGTTCATAAAGATCAGCCAGAGTCAGTGTGTATAATAGATTGTCTGGCCGCAATGCTTTTAATCGTTTAAACGTTTCGATGGCGCCTCTGGTATTGCCAGATTTGAGCTGAAACGAAGAAAGCAAAAGCAGGCTTTGGAGATCGGTGGGGTGGTCATTGGCAAATTGTTGCCAAAGTTGTGTTGCACGTGCCGTATCCCCTTGGCGATCGGTAATCTGGGCCAGAAATCCTAAATATTCACGGTTTTCCGGTTTGTTTTGGACGGCCTGTTGTGCAAAGAATAAGGCACTTTGAGGATTGCCATTTTCATAATGTGCTTCGGCCAATGCAAATAATATGGCGGCTTGTGCAGGTGCAGCAACCAATGCCTTCTCGTATGCGGCAATGGCTTCCACATAATCCCGCTGAAAAGCCCGTGTCATCCCCTCGATCATCCACAAGGTGGCTTGATTGGAGGGTTGTTCTGGCTGGGCGGTCTTGGGTTCTTGCGCCCACAATGGAAAAGCGAAGGTGAGCCATAGAATAAAAAATGTGGCACGCATAGCATTGGGTTTTATGACGCGATCATGATGAATGAGGACAGCCTTTCGGCTTCAAAAGATACGATAAAGGATTAACTTCTGTATTAAACGCACGAACGTACAATTTTCTTGCCTTTAAGGTTTGCACTCTTCAAGATAATTCAAGATATTAAACACCTAACCCCCAATCAAAACAATTCAAACAATGGGCGACCACAATATCAATCGTTACTTAGATGAAGAACAACTTAGGCGTTTTACAGCAGCTATTTTACGGGATGTCCGTGCTTTGGAGTACATGCTGGAAAACAACCTTATAGAGACAGGCAAACGCAGAATAGGCGCAGAGCAGGAAATGTTTCTGATTGACGAACATTGGCATCCGGCCATGATTGGGGTGGAAGCACTGGAGAAAATTCAAGACGATCATTACACCAGCGAACTGACGAAATTTAATCTGGAGTTTAATTGCGATCCGCTGCCGTTCGAGGGCAAATCTTTGAGCCAAATGGAAGACCAAATACAAAGGCTCTTGACGTTGGGGAGGAATACTCTTAAACCCTTTCATGCGCATCCGCTGCTCATTGGTATTCTTCCGACGATAACACTCGCAGATCTTTCCTTAGACAATCTGACCCCTAATCCTCGGTATTATGCCTTAAATGAGAGCATTAATCGGTTGCGTGGCGGAGAATTGTTTGAATTTCAGATACGAGGGGAAGATGAACTTCTACTGAAACACGACTCGGTCATGCTCGAAGGTTGCAATACCAGCTTCCAATGCCATTTTCAGGTTGGGCCAGAAGAGTTTGCCAAGATGTATAATATCTCGCAGGCCGTCACAGCGCCCGTAATGGCGGTCTCCTGCTTTTCGCCGATTCTCTTTGGGAAAAGACTTTGGCGCGAAACCCGTATTGCTTTGTTTCAGCAATCTATTGATACGCGAAGTAGCCACCAATATTTGAGGGAAATGAGTCCAAGGGTTCATTTTGGAAATGCTTGGGTAAATGAGTCGGTGTTGGAAATTTATAAGGAAGACATTGCACGCTTTCGCGTCATTATGGCTGATGACAATATTCCGGATCCGTGGGAAGCGATTGAAAAAGGGGAGGTTCCCAAACTACGTGCGCTACAATTACATTATGGAACGGTTTATCGTTGGAACCGGGCTTGTTATGGTGTTGGTGGCGGTAAAGCCCACCTGCGGATCGAAAACCGTGTTATCCCTTCTGGTCCAACACCCGTGGACGAGATGGCCAATGCCGCTTTCTGGTTTGGTCTCATTAATGGCATGGCAGACGCTTATCCAGATGTCCGAAAGGTGATGCGCTTCGACGATGCACGGGGGAATTTTATGAATGCCGCCCGGTATGGTTTAGGGTGCGAATTAATCTGGCTTAATGGAAAACGATTACCAGCGGCAGAGTTGATTTCGAATGAATTGATTCCTCTTGCCACCCAAGGCTTGAAATCGGCCAATATTGTTTCGGAAGACATTGACCGATACATGGGCATTTTATCTGAAAGGGTGGCGTCAAAACAAACCGGGGCCCAATGGTTGGTTTCGTCCTTTAATCACATGGAAAAAGCCACCCGGGCCGAGAAAATGAATGCTTTGGTGGCCTCAACTCTCGAAAACCAAAAAGACAATCAACCTGTGCATACGTGGCCCCTTGCAAATCCAGATTCTGTGCGCAAATCCAAAGCCAATTTCGCCCGTGTGGAACAATACATGACCACAGACCTGATTACGGTGAATGAGGAGGAACTGATTGATTTGGTGGCCTCGCTGATGGTCTGGCGAAAGATCCGCTATATTCTTGTTGAAGACAATGAGCATAAATTGGTGGGAATGGTTTCGCAACGTTCACTGCTGAAATACGTGGTGGGGAATCCTGATCGGGATATATATGCCCCCATACCTGTCAAGCAGGTCATGACACCCAATCCCGTTTACATTTCTCCAGAAACGTCAACCGTAGAGGCCATTTCGATCATGCAGCAAAGAGGCTTTTCGGCATTACCTGTTGTCCGTGATGAAATGCTGGTGGGGATCGTTACAGAAAACGACTTTATGAAAATAGCTTCTGGTTTGATGGAACAAATTTTTGCTGAGAGTGGCAAAAAGCGAAAATCAGCGAAGGAGTAGCATTGGACGACGCACCATCTGGGTTGCTGTTTCCAAACGTAGAAAATAATAGCCACTGGCGAGGTCTCTGGCCTTCAATGTAAACCGTTGGAGGCCTTTTTCAAAGATACCCTCTGCCAAGATGCGGCGTTCTCGCCCCAAAACATCAAAAACGGCTAATCGAATATGCTGAGACGTAGGCAATTCAAGTTCAATTTGTGCAGATTCATTGAATGGATTTGGGAAATGGTGCATTTTAATTGGGCGCTCAGGTGTTTCATCTCGGTCAATGGGGGTTGCTGGAATCGGAATATTCTGCTCATCACTTCTAAAGACCAAAAAAATCTGAGAAAAATCAAAGTCTTTCTGAATAGTACCGGAGCATCTCAGCGAAACTTGCGTGTCAGGATCGCTTTGACAAGGAAAATCTCGTTGCGAAGACCACATCGAAACCAAGCCAAGGCGTTTTTTTATGGCGAAATCTCGTAACGTTTCTGCATGAGCCGTTGTAAATACTTCTCGTACAACATCATTGATGCCCAGCATAGGGGTAACGCCAAGTAAATGCCATAGTTGTTGATCGGAAAGAGGCTTTTCTACATCATTAAAAATGGATTTTAACTGTAAAAATGTACTATCCAACGCCTGGATGGCATAATCCCCCAACTTATCGGGGTCGGGAGCAGCCTCTATTCCGTAATTCATGGTCATTAGGTTGATCCCGGTCAAACGAACACCAGCATCCACGAATGATTTTACGACCGAAAATCCTGCTTCGGTAAGCCCCGAAGGCAGAACGGGTAAGGTGAGCCACAATTTAAGCAAGGGCCTTTTGTCCTGTAATTGTTGTGTGGCTTGTATGCGTTTTTCAATGGAAGTCCTATCGTTGACCCACTTTCCTTCTATGTCAAAATCAAGCTCATTGGTTTCATATGCCGTAAGTATTTCATCCAAGACCCGAAAAAGGGATGCAGCGTCGGGGCACGTAGCTTCGATAGGTGTACCATTTGCGCCTCCAAGGGATAAGGCTGCATGACCGCCATTCTTTCGAAAGGTGCTTAACATTTCTTTTAAATGTACAGGGCCATCTCCCCGTTCTTGTTGGGCTAAAGTGGTACTATAAGAAGTGTAACCGCCCCATTTGGGCATACAGGGTACTCCTGTTTGGTCGTTTACGATAAATCCCATAACGTATCTCCGGACGTTTATTGTGGGAAGTAACGCATTAAAATCGGGTAGCGGCCATAAAGAGGCATCTGTAAAAGGGGCAAATCTTCCTAAGTTTGAGTCTGAGATCTCGAACCTGATGGGGATTGGCGTGGAGGGCGTGCTTGGATAAAGGGCGGGGGTTTGGGGGAACGAAAAAGTTTGAAAAGTGAATGGAGGGTAAATAATAGGCTCTATCTTAACTTCGTATTGACCGGGGCGAAGGTTTTCCCAACGAATGGGGCCATTGGACAAGGAATCCGAGTATATATGGAGGCCATTGGATAATTGAATTGCGCTCCGTTTACGCTTTGGGAGACCAGCAACATCTAACAATAAGGTGGAAGGATTTTCCGGGATAAAGGGGATTAATTCATACGTCAAAAAAACTTCCTGCACTTTTTGGAATATAGGTTTAACTGTTTTTTCTGGATGCGTTAAGCGGGCAATCTGATGGTTGTATCCAGGGTCGGTACTGGAGAAATGATACACGGAATCTGCCAATAGCTCTGTAATTTCTATCATGTTATCCCAAGGAAGAACGTTCTCCCAAAAGAATCCGTTTTTCTGCAAATGAATCACGGGCGGTGGAAGTTGGGGTAGTGGAGGCGGAGGAGTTCTGAAAATTACCTTCGCCCAACGGATGAGCGCTCCCCAAGCCACATTAACAGTGGAGTCAAGGTGTGTTTCCGTAAATTCAAGGTCAAATGGTGGTATTGCTGGAAGCTTAAAGACGCCGGGCTTTTGGATGGTTTCGTTGGATATTTGAAAAACCCCCAATGGTAATGGTTCAATGACGTGGAGGGAATCCCATTTTACCTCGAACCTGAATTCCAGATCAGGGCCTGATAACCGAATATAAGTCGGGGTAGTGGAGACTATCGGATCCGGAATAGGAGGTGTTTTGATTTTTAAGAGGGCCTTTCCGGAAGTCCATATGACAGAGGGCGTTATTAGACGTATACTTTGCCATATGTTAGAGGACGATTCGGTGGTGTCGGTCTTGACCACAATATAGATTTTTTTACCCGGCTCCAAGTGTTCGCCATGTAGTGGGGCGTCTAAAAAATGGAGGGATAAGTGATGCAAAAAACGTTTGGTACTATCTGGATGATCGGTTTGATGGCTTTGCAATACAATATATCCCGGTGTAACCGTTTCAAATTTGCTGGAATCAACCCATGTAGGTTTTTGGGTTCGGAAACGTATCTCCCCGTTTTTTAAAGAAACAGATTGGGTACTTTTGTTCTGGATAAAAAGAGTGATTAAGTCAAAGGGGGCATCAGAAGCCCGTTTTCGGAATAGGGAAACCCGGAATACGCTGGATGAATCGGTGAAGACAGACGTAGAATCGGTTGATGGGGCGTTGAATGTCTTTGCCCAAAGCAGGTTTGCATACGAAACCCCTTGAGTGTGTGTTACCAACAAGACTAATATGGCAAAACGTAGCATAATCTATAATGCCTTGGTTGTGGCAAGTACGGTCATCGTTTGTTGAAAAACAAGAATAAACCGATTTGGCTGAATCTTGGCGTTTCTTTAAAGAGCAAATGGAACCTGAAGGGTTTAAAGGGCTATACTATTTCTTTTTACCACATTAACCATGCCAATTATGATAGCTACAGGACAAAAAGCCCCTGAAATTTCGCTTTTCTCTAATGAGAAAAAAGAAGTTCGCATAGCGGATTTTCAGGGTAAAAAGCATGTACTGCTCCTTTTTTTTCCACAGGCTTTTACCGGAGTCTGCACCAACGAACTGAATTTGGTGAACAACGAGTTAGAAGAATATGATGAGAAAGACGTTCAGGTTATTGGGATTTCAACAGATTCTCCGTTTACGCTCGCCGAATATGCCAAAGTGAATGCACTAAAATTCCCTCTACTTAGTGATCATGATGCCGTTATTGGTGATGCCTTTGGGATTAAATATCCGACAGGAGGTTTTGCACTCGGGATGAGCCGGGTGTCCAAACGTTCCGCTTTTATTTTGGACAAAGAGGGAGTTGTTCAGTATGCCGAAGTCCTTGAAAATGCAGGGCATCTCCCTAATTTTGAAGCCATTAAGGCTTGTATAAATAGTCTCTAAATGCCATTTCAATGCAAATTCAGGTATTGTTTTTTAGTGTTCTAAAGGATCAGATTGGTCACAACCAGCTAAACATCATGTTGGCAGAAGGCGCATCTGGAGCTGATTTATTGGATATGCTGGAAACTGAATTTCCGCCAATTAGGTCATTTCGCCCATTTATTCGGCTTGGCGTCAACCAATCCTTTTGTTCAGAGGAAGAGATTTTAAAAGCTGGCGACCAAGTCGCCTTGATTACACCTGTTAGCGGAGGGTAAATGGACTTTGGAACCCCCTTTTCTGATACATGGATTGGACTTTCGGCATCAGCAATCCCAACCGAACGGGCGTTATCCTTTCTAATGCACCCAGATGCGGGGGGCACAACACTCTTCTTGGGTACAACCCGCAGAATGACTGAGGAACGAGAAACACAACACCTAACGTATGAAGCCTATTTGCCTATGGCACTTTCCGAGATAAATGGTTTGGCCACAGAAGCCAGAAAACAATGGCCGATTTTGCATATGGTCTTGCTTCACCGCATTGGGCTTGTCCCAATTTCCGAAATTAGCGTCCTGATTGGGGTCTCTACACCCCATCGGGACGCAGCCTTTTCGGCCAACCGCTGGTTGATTGACAACCTAAAAGCAAAGGTCCCCATTTGGAAGCAGGAAACGTATTCAGATGGATCCGTGGAATGGGTAAGGCCGAAAGGCTGATATTTAATACGAACCCACCATTTATTTTGAGGTCAATAACCAAACGGATTCCGTTTATTCGTTGAAGTGCCCCTGCCATTAAAGGTACAATACCATGCTGGATAGATGGATATAGGTGATGCAGATAGAATGAGCCGAAAATTTATCTCTTGAAAAACGGTGATCAAAATAAAATAAGGAAGTAAAACAGTGTAAACTTCCTTATTTCTGTAGATTTTTTATACTAAAGAAAAGTTTATTGGTTATTTTTTCTCCCAAATGTTGTTGGCACGGTTTATATCCATTGAAGTTTGTTGGGGATCAATTTCAACTTTTTGGACCACACCTTTGGCAACCTCCAACTTGGAAGTACGGCTTCCTTTAAGCCAATCCGTTACAGGGAGAGTCAGCGTTTCTTTTTGTCCATTTGCATACGTTACTTCTACCAGGGCCATCATGGGGAAATTGCCTTTGTCTTCAATAACAATGGTAGTTTTTTTACCTTTCGGGGTTACACTTTGCACCCCCTGGTCCACCGTCCAGGTCGTGAACCATCCTGAAGTCCAGAACCAATCCATATCTTTACCCAAGACATCTTCGAATGTATTAAAGAAGTCTTGGTCGTATGGATACTTAAAGGCCCATCTATTGGCATATTCCCGAAGTGCGCCAACAACCTTTTCGTGACCGACCACGCCTCCCAGTGCGCGCAGTAAGGTGGCAGGCTTATCGTATGCAGCAATTCCACGTGCTGGTGAGGTTATAGGGTAGTTATCGGTGTGGCGTCCGATTTCAATTTCATTTCCTGTTCCGGCAATTCGGAAGTAGCTGTTTACTTTGGGATCCCAAGCGTTTTCTTTTGGGAAAAATGCATTATAGCCATCATTTTCATTATAGGTCGTGATCCCTTCTTCGGCCCAACAGAAGGACTTTTCATCCACCCCTACAATCATCGGGAACCACATATGAGCAATTTCGTGATACGTGACCCCAAAAAGTGCTTGTGGGGTTCGTGAGCCACCAATATGCGTTAACATCGGAAACTCCATACCACCGCCAATAAAACCTTCGATGGTACTCATGTGGGGCCAGGGGTAGGGGATATACCGTTGGGAAAGATGCTCGATACTAAAGCGGGCATATTTTGCGGATTGCTTCCAGACCGTTTTTTCGGGACGATAAAACGCGTGGATCATCGAATAGTCTGTTTTGCCGTCCTTATTTAGGTCGCCCACCGCTGCTCTTGTGGCGTCCCAGATATATTTATCCGAAGTAGCCCAAGTAAAGTCTCGTACTTTTTCTGCTTTAAAGTGCCACGTCAATTTATCAGAAGCGGAGAGGGTTGCTTTGCCAGCATCACGCTCTTCTTTGGTGAGCACATGCACCACCGAGTCTTGACTTGCGGCTTCGCGTAACCGCGCCAATCGGTCGGCATCCAAAACTGCTGCTGGGTTTTGTAAAGCACCTGTTCCGGAAACCAAATAGCCTTTCGGCACGGTGATTTTTACATCATAGTTGCCAAAGTCATTGTAAAATTCGCCATTTCCGATGTATTGGTCACTGTCCCATCCACGCACATCATCATACACCGCCAATTGGGGGAACCAATACGCCACAATAAATACTTCTTTGTCGTGACCCATCCGAAAAGAACGTTCGGGTAACGTAAAAGACCATTTAATGTGTAAAGTAATGCTGTGCTTGGCCTTTAATGGTTGTGGTAGTGAAACCCGCATTTGGGTTCCGTTTACTTGTGGCGTAACCTTGACCCATTGTTCGGATTCACCAGGCTTGCTCGTCAATACGCTGGTCTCGGTGATATTCATGCCATCGGTGGCAAAAGGAATAGGACGATTTCGGAACGCGGTGGGTTTGTAGAGGTTCTGACGCAAATTTATCATCAGAAAATTAAGGTCGTTTGGACTGTTATTGAGGTATTGAATGGTGGCAGAACTGGTAATGAGTTTAGAAGCAGGGTCTAGTTCGGTCTCCATGGTGTAGTTTGCACTATTGGCCCAGTAATTCGGACCTGGCATACCCGTCTTGGTACGGGTTCCTTTTGTGATTGCCGCTTCAAATTGAGGGGAGGCGAATACGGGATATGGAATTGGCCTTGTAGGTTGCTGTGCCCACGCAATCATGGGGACAAGAAAGAGAAAAAAAATAGAGTTTTTACGCATGTCCTCTAGGGTTTAAAGGTAAAACAATGTCCTTATGGACGCCATGTTAAAAAGTAAAGTTACGAACCCAACTCATGAAGAAAAAGGAAAGCCGTAAATTATTATAGCCCCATCTTGCTTTCGTATTTGCAAATATCCTATCTTGCAGTTCGTTTTGAAAAGCGTGCCAGACAATAATTTGCCCAAATGGCGGAATTGGTAGACGCGCTACATTCAGGGTGTAGTGGGCGTATGCCCGTGGAGGTTCGAGTCCTCTTTTGGGCACGTTGATAAAACAAATAAAGCCGCATTTATCCAAAAAATGCGGCTTTTGCTATTAGTTAGTTATTGGGTCATTCATCCCCATTTACGTCGAACATATTCCGTTTTTCCTCTTTCTGGCGGAAACCAAAGTTGTATCGAATATTCAGCCCAATACGGCGGGTGTCGCCTGACCGGAATCCGCTTGCTTGGACTGTACCTTGACTAAGGTTGAAATGGTTCTTTTGGGTGTTGAGTATATCATTGATTCGGAGGGCCACATTTAGTTTGTCTTTCAAAAATTTACGGGTGATTCCTACGCTTAATGCCCCGAAGTTTTCCAATTCATAAAACTGTTGTTGACCGTTCACTTGCATAAAACCATTTAGGGTTAGGTTGGTATTTTTATCCACTTTGAACATGTGGAAGGTGAAAAAAGACCAAGACCCACGGTCGAATGTCAGTGGTTTGTTCTCATAAAGCCCATCGTAACGGTTTCGGCCATATTGCGTGCCGACCACAAAGAAATAGCGCCCGCCAGGTGGGATGGCGGCTGTAAGACGGAAATAATCTTCGGCACGTTTTCCTAGGTTATCGTAGGTCCGAACGGCTACACTGGGGTTCTTAGGATCTTGATACACCACATTTGTGAAAATGTCTTTGGTATCATTACGACCAATGGCAAAAATGGGCATGTCTCCTACACTGATATTCAGTTCGTAATTGGTTGTGAATTGAGGACGCAGGTTAGGATTTCCTACTTCGTAGGCATATTGGTCTAAATAGCGGGGGGATGGATTCAGAAAACCGTATCCGGGACGTGAAATGGAACGCCGGTAAATGGCAAAGCCTTTAAGCTCGAAGTTTGAAATAGAAACCAAGGTACGGCTCAGATAAGCGTATGGGAAAAGATCGGTACGGTTTACTTGGAAAGTCGTGTCATTGGGGATGGTTTGGTTTCCACGAATATCCGCATTTTCGAGCCGGAGGCCAGATTTGAGTACAAATGAACCAATGGTTTTAGAGGCTTGAAGGTATGCTGCATGGGTGTTTTCTGTGTAGGAAAACGAACGGGTGCGGAAGGCGTCTGGTGTTCTTGTTGCCCCTTGAATCCGAACGTAATCGGCTTCGTTTTGGATGTTTTGCCAGTTAGACTTGATACCAGCTTCTAAGGTTATTTTCTCCGGGAGTTTATATTTTAGGTCACTTTGGGCGGTGAATGCGAAGCGTTGATTTTCCGAAGCCCCTTCTCCACCAGTATTAAAGACCGTTGGTAATATAAAGGCATTATTATATACCTGTTCACCATTTGATTTTGCATAGGTTGCTTCAAATTCGGTGGTCCATTCGGAGCCTTCTTTGTCCAATTTGTACTTGGTGGAAACTTCTTGATTTACAGACCAACTGAGGCCATTGTTGTTGGTCAGGTTTTCTGATTGGGAGTAAGGGGTAGTGGAACTGGAACCTACGCGGCGGATGCTGTTTTGGTTGAGCACATCCGAAGTATTGCGGTTGGTACTAATACGGCTATCGAGATTGAGTTCCCAATTTTTCTTTGGTTCAAAGCCAAACCCGAAACGGGTGAAAATGTTTTGGTTCGGCGAGGTTGTTGTGGCAAACTGGCTCAAAAGCGAGTCTGCCGAGAACAGTCGCGAGGTTTCCACCTGGTCGAACCCAGTACGCCCTCCTAAACTAAGGCCAAAGTATGAGGTGCGTCCACCATCTTGATTGTTCAGGTTAATACCCAAGCGCCCATCAGCATGTCGTCCTTGGCTATATCCCGAATATAGACTTCCTGTTCTTCCAATTTTGAATCCACGCTTAAGTACAACGTTTACCAATCCACCACTGCTGCTGGCATCAAACTTGGCAGAAGGCGTACGTAGTATTTCGATCCGCTCGATGCTGTTTGGGGGAAGGTTTTTGAGTAGGACGGCGGTGTCTTCACGGCTCATTTTTTGTTCCCTGCCATTCAAATACACCGAGGCAGGCGTGGTACTATTTAGGTAGATGTTTCCGTCTTGGTCTATAAACAAGCCAGGTATTTTCTCCAAAACTTCCATCGCGTTTGAGCTGATATCGGCAACGGGGCTGGGATCCACCACACTCATATCGTCCACTTGGGTAATTAGGGGTTTTTTTGCTGTAACAATTACTTCGCCCAGCGAGGCCGTATCTTCTGTCAAAACAAAAATGCGTTCGATGTCCTCTTTCTTAAAACTGATTGACTCATCAATGGGTTTATATCCGATAAAAGTGGCTTGTAAGCGATAGGTGGCTGCAGGCTCTACTTTGATCCGAATGCTGCCTTCTTGGTTGGTTGTGCCAGTTTGTTGGGAAGAAGGTTTCTTTTCATTAATTAATCTGACACTCACCCCAATAATACCTATATTCTGTGTATCGGTAAATTTTAGGTTCACAAAAGATTGTGCTTTAGTCAGTAAAGGAGAAAAGATTAAGAAAAAAATGCCGTAAAACAGGCGTATCTTGTTTGGATGGTGCATGGAATATGGTTGATGAATTTTAGAGAATCAAGATGAAAACGCCCGAATTAGAGAAAGGTTACAACATTCGGTAAGAATGAACCAGCGGTTGCGTGCTTTGTTAAAACTTCTTGGTGTTCAATTTGTAAAAATGCTACTTCTTTATGATCGGCGAAATTATTGCTTCCGAGTCGAAGTCTTTTAAAGCACAAGTCGCTCTTGGATCCGACGTGCCTACATTTGGTGAATGGGTGTGTGTACAACACCCTGATGGGAGTACCACGGTTGGGATTGTGTTTTCGGTACAACGGGAAAGTGTTGAACCAGGGCGTCAGGTAGAAGCCTTAGGACGTACCAAAGAGGAATTGGAAAGGGAAATGCCTCATGTATTTGAGTTGATTCGGACAGTTTTTTCTTGTTTGGTGGTGGGTTATCAAACGAAAGAAGGGGTTTTTCGCCAAACCATTCCACCACACCCTCCGGAACTTCATGCGTTTGTGGACTTGGTTGAACAGACTTTGATAGAAACAATTCAGCCGCCCTATGATTTTTTTAGGCTGTTGACGGGAGGAACCGAAAGTGGTTTGCCTACCGATGATCTTTTTGTCACAATCTTGCAAAAACTGTCTTTAACAAAGATTTTGCAACGCCAACGGATCGAGGTATTGATAGAGGCAGGACGTACCATTAGCCGACTTTTGGGAGACGATCATGAACGGCTAAATGCTATTCTTCGCCGCATATCCCAATAAAGTAACACTGTTAATGCGGAAAAGCGCTTGCATAAGGGTTTCCAAATTGTTATTATTCGCCGTCTTTTACCCCTTAGCGACAAACCCAAGTTCCTCAACATGCGCTTTTTATCCTGTAATTTTCGTGCTTTCGATTCTGTTGGATCAATTTATGGCATACAGGATAACTATTTTTAGCTCACATAATTGGCTGTGTACCTTTGGGTGCACGGCTTTTTTGATGTTTTCAGAGGAGTATGAAAAGGATTTTGTTGAGGAAAGACCCCATAAAGCTTAATCCAAACCCATTTCATCAAAGTAGAATACCCTTAGGTATACTAAGCCTGAAGTCGGAAGCGCTTCTAATGGGTTAAAAAGTTGTTTATTGAATCAAATGAAACCACATAGGCTGTTTCGGCTTTTACGACTGCGGCAGTCTTCACTACTTTTCCTGCCACCCACAATCAATCCCAAAACTTATGGTATAAAGAAAATGTTGTGTGCCGAATCGGGGCTTCTCCTGTTGATTTCGGCTTCCGTCCAGAAATGATTTCTGAACATGCATTAAAACCCTTCCATTATTAACATTAAAAAATATGCTAAACCAAAACAACCAACACAGCACGATGGCTACGGGTACGGTATCCGTCGTTAAGCGCGTATTGGCTTTTGGATGCCTGCTCATGATGCTGGGTATTCAATGGTCATTCGCGCAGAGCTTTCAGGTACGCGGTAAGGTAACGGTGGCAGATGGCGCACCCCTGCCTGGCGCAACCATCCTTGAGGCCGGAAAACCGACCAATGGTGCACAAAGCGATATTGATGGGAACTATTCCGTCTCCCTTTCAAATCGTAATGCCTCAATAACGGTCTCTTTTGTGGGATATGTAGCCCAAACAATTGCCGTGAATGGGCGCAGCACGGTCAATGTCGTACTTCAAGAAGATACCTCATTGGGCAGTGAAGTGATTGTCACCGCGCTTGGTATCGAAAAACAACAAAAATCTGTTGGCTATTCGGTAACAGAAATTCGTGGTGAAGACCTTGTGGCTGTCCGTGAAAACAACATCGTAAATGCCCTTGCGGGGAAGGTGGCTGGTGTGAATGTATCCAAACCCGCTTCTGGTGTAAACGGCTCCAGCCGTATCATCATTCGTGGTAACAACACCTTTGGCAATAACCAACCTCTTTACGTGGTGGATGGTGTTCCGATTGATAACAGCAATCAAGGCCAAGCAGGTGAATGGGGTGGTCGTGATGGTGGAGACGGTGTTTCCAGTTTAAACCCAGATGATATTGAAACCTTCACGATCCTAAAGTCCGATGCGGCCACAGCACTTTATGGCTCTCGTGCGTTGAACGGGGTTGTTCTTGTTACAACAAAAAAAGGGGTTAAACGGAATGGAATTGGGGTTGAATTTAACACTAACCTCACCACCGAGTCTATCGCTGTTTTGTCTGACTGGCAATACGAATATGGACAAGGAAAACTCGGAACCAAACCCACAACGGTTCCAGATGCATTGGCCACAGGCTTATTATCTTGGGGCGCCAAATTGGATGGTTCCAGTGTGATTCAGTTTGATGGCGTCAGCCGTCCATATTCTGCCGTAAAGGATAATATGCAGCAGTTTTACCAACCAGGTTTAACGGCCAACAATACCATTGCATTTTCTGGCGGGACCGACAAGTCCACTTTCCGTTTCTCTGCCACGAACCTGAATGCAAGAGGAATTATGGTGAATGATGATTTGAATCGGACGAGTTTTAACTTGCGTGGTTCAACCCAGTTGGGTAGCCGTCTGGAAGTGGATGCAAAAGTGAACTATGTGACAGAGGGCACCAACAACCGCTCTAATCAGTCCGACTCTCCGGGGAATGCAAATGCCAGTATTTATCGTCTTCCAACCAACGTTTCAATTTCTTCTTTTAACCCAAGAGGAGAGGTGGAAGGCAATCCATTGGCCGAGCAAGAATTTAATGATAACCCATTTGTGACGAATCCGTATTGGGCGGTTTATCACTACAAAAACTCGGATGCCCGCGAACGGGTTATTGGGTATGTGTCTGCAACCTACAAATTGACGGATTGGCTGACGCTGCTGGGTCGGACGGGGCAAGACTGGTACAATCTCCGAGTCACCTCGTTGGAACCACAAGGAACCGCTTTCAAAAAACAAGGCGGCATGAGCGAAAGCAGCCAAAACGTTAAAGAACGGAACAGTGATTTCTTGCTTTCTGCCAAAAAAGACTTGCAAGGTATTTCAGTTTCTGCGTATGCAGGGGGCAATCAATTGGATCGTACCTATGAAGGCTTGTTCACGGGTGGTGACACTTTTAACATCCCCGGCTTGGTTTCTATTAACAACCTGAAAAACCAAAACCGGAGCATTGGTTATAACCGCAAAAAAGTGAATTCCTTGTATGGTGGATTGGATTTGGGTTTCAAAAACTATCTCTTCCTCAGCCTTACGGGCCGCAACGATTGGTTCTCTACGCTTACCTCGGCAACCTCGCAAGAAAATTCGCAATTTTACCCATCCGTAAGTTTGAGTTGGGTGGTATCGGATATGACGAAACTACCGGAAGCGGTTAACTTCTTGAAGGTTCGTGGATCTTGGGCACAAACCGGTAGCGACAGCCAAATTGCACCTTATGCACTTGGGTTGTCCTATGGACTCGTTGGCCAAGGACACAATGGCTTCCCACTCGGCGCCCTCAACAATGGGGCGGTTCCACCTGCAGGCTTAAAACCCACATTGGGTACTGGAATGGAACTTGGTATAACCACCCGCATTTTGGATAATAAAGTGGGTCTGGACTTTACGTTCTATAACAAGAGTATCACGAATCAGATTCTTTCTGCGACCATTTCCGGAACGACAGGCTTTGGGTCTCGCGTGATTAACTCTGGCGAGATTACCAACAAAGGGTTAGAGGCGTTACTTTCCGTAACCCCAGTCAATAATGGTAAATTGCGTTGGGATTTGGATGTCAACTTTGCCAAGAACAACAACGAAGTAGTTTCCTTACAAGGGGAACAAAAAACGCTCTTCTTAGGCCAAAGCCGTACCCTGAATGCATTTACGTATGCTGAAGTTGGACAACCTATGGGCGTCATTAAAGGGTATAAGTTTGTGCGTAATGCCGATGGTAGCATCCAGCATGGGGCCGACGGCTTCCCTGTTCGCGAATCGGCTTTGAGCGTTTTGGGTAATCCAAATCCAGACTGGACTTCGGGCATTAACAATACCCTTATGTTTGGCAACATAACCCTCAATGCTCTTATTGACATCAGCATGGGCGGCGAAATGTACTCGGCAACCAATGCGTATGCGTATTATTTTGGGCTGCACAAAGACACACTCGAAGGCCGTGATCAAGGCAATAACTTCAAAGCACCAGGTTCGAATGTGGCCATGAATGCCCAAACGTATTACCAAAAGTTCTACAACAACTACACCGAGCAATTTGTATATGACGCCAGTTATGTAAAATTGCGGTCGTTCTCTTTGGGCTACCGGATTCCGGCTTCTATGCTTTCCAAAACCCCGATTCGTGGCGCGGAAGTACAATTGGTGGGCCGTAACCTACTCTTGCTCTACTCCAACGTTCCGAACATTGACCCAGAATCCAGCTATTCTGTTGGTGGTAGTTATGGTCTCGAAATGTATGGTGTACCGCAAACCCGCTCGCTCGGCTTTAACGTAAACCTGCGTTTCTAAGCCCTGAAACAAGGTTTCGGGCAACCCTTGTCCGTCACCCATTTTTTCATTCAGCTTATACCTTTTTGACCATATGAAAACATTCCTCAAAATTAAACAGGTTGTGATGCTGATGTTCTTGGCAGTCGTTTTGTCTTCGTGCGACGACGGCTTTGTGGACGTCAACACAGACCCTAACGCCGCCAACAGCATTGATCCGGCGTTTCAATTTACCTACCTTCAATTGCTCACGGCTGGTGATGAGTACACGCATATCCGTGCCAACATGATTTATACCGAAACCTTTATTCAACGCATGGCTGTGTTGAGTTTCGGTGCGCACGGGGATAAGTACACCCTCAACGATGACTATTCGGGGTCGCTTTTTAACCGGAGCTACAGCGAATTGGCACGGAATATGTCTGATTTGCTGAACACCACGTCTCAAGATGCCAGTTTATCCAACTTCAACAACATGATGCGGATCTGGCGCGTATTTACGTATCAGCGCGTTACCGATACTTACGGAATGATTCCCTATAGCGAAGCCGGTCAGGGGGTTTTGAAAGGGATTTATAATCCCAAATTCGATGCGCAGCAAGATATCTATAACAGCATGATCGCTGATCTGGGCGATGCCGCTTCTAAATTGGATGCTGGCAAGAAAACCCCAGGCGCGGCCGATATTGTGTATGGTGGTGATGTGGCAAAGTGGAAAAAATTTGCCTATTCCTTAATGCTTCGCATGGGGATGCGCTTAACCAAAGTGGATCCTACAAAAGCCGAAGCAACGGTGAAAGCTGCGATTGCAGGTGGAGTATTTACCTCAAATGCCGATATGCCGTTTGTCTTACATACAGATGGTCCCAGTGGGATAAACAACAATGGGGTAGCACATGCACTGGATATTTATCATAGCGATGCACGGATTTCCAAAACGTTCATTGATCTGATGAAGAGCCGTAACGATCCGCGGATGGTCATCTATTTCCAAAATCCAGACGGCTCTGCTGACGTCAGCAAAATGACCGGGATTACACCCGGTACAGATCCGGGTGCATTACCTTCTAATTGGAAAGATGTGTTTGCAATGGCAAATGCCAAGTTGAAAGCAAAGAGTAATAAACAACCGTTGATGACCGCAGCGGAAGTGAATCTACTCCTTGCAGAAGCGGTGCAGCGCGGTTGGGCAACTGGGTCTGCTGCTGATTATTACAATGCTGGGGTAAAAGCTTCTATGCAAATGTGGTCTATGGTGAATAGCGGATTAGGCTCCGTTTCGGATGCAGATGTAACGGCATATCTGGCACAGGCGTCGGTAAAATACGATGCTGCCAAAGCTACAGAACTGATTGCTACCCAGCAGTATATTGCGACGTATCTGAACGGCTACGAGGGTTTTGCGAACTGGCGTAGAACGGGCTTCCCAGCTCTGACCGCTAACAATGCAGTTGGGAACCTGACGGGTGGAACCATTCCGCGCCGTTTGATGTATCCTGCTGGTGAAGCGGCCTCTAATCCATCGGGCTATAATGCAGCAATCGCTGCACAAGGTGCAAATGAGTTCAAAACCCGTGTTTGGTGGGATAAATAAGTCCTTTTCCTGACCTAAAACGGTTTATTGAATGGGGGAGCGATCATCGTCGCTTCCCCATTTTTACATTTTCTATATGTAAAGGAAAAATAAAAAAAAGGGCAAGTCTTTAAACATGCCCGAATTTTTTATGCCAGCCCCAAAAGTTTCCTACTTGTGGGGGTGATTTGCATACTTTACACTTCTAAAAGCAGCTTTCCCTATGATTTTTGTTAGATGATTTTCGTGACATGAGATAGGGCTATTAGTTCTTAATAAACATCTCAAAGACGTTGGAAAAATCTTTGACATTATAGGTTTTATGTGCCTGACGGAGCCAATCGAATGCATATTGATTAATGGCTTTGAACTCGGCCTCAATACTGTTCGGTGCGGTTGCACGGCCTACAGCACTTGTCGCATGGTTTAGGCTCGATTGGGCATATGTCAGCATAACATTGTTTTCCTTTTGTATCGTTCCGATCCGCACAAGGGTCTTATAAAGGTCTTTTACTTCCTCTAGATGCTTTTTGTGAACATCAATGGAGTAATGTTTATCGCCCATGCTGAACTTGATTTCTACGTCCATATCAATGGTTCCTGCCGTTTCCATAGACACATGATGAATTTGATGGTGAGCATATTCTTTGCGATAAAGATCACGCTTTTTGCTAACCGCTGAAGCGCCATCTACATGGATAAATGCGGTATTGGTAAAACAATATTCGTCCGTTTTAGACTTGATTAAGAAGAAAATGCGTTCTCCTTCTTCGTGCATCACATAGTCGTCGGAGTCCACTTTGTTGAAATCTGCCGGAGAAATGACCGAGCCTATATCGCTCAGTCCTAATGCGTCTGCTGCTAATTTTCCAAACATGCTTTTGATAGATTTGGTGAAAAGGATAGTGTGTAAAACCTGTATGTTCAAGCCTTCGATTTGTTCCACTTTTTGTTGCATTGGGATTGATATTTTACAAGATCGGTGATTAGATGAAAATGTGGCACTCTTATTGGGTCTGTTCACCTGTCAATTCAAACCATTCACCCGAAAGCTGTTTTGAATTGGCGAAGCGTTGGGATATTTTCTTTTGTCCGCCCATCCTTTAATCAAAATCCATGTACTTCAAAATGAATCACGTTGCTCTTCTGTACTTGGTGTTTGCCATGTGTTTTGCTCCAATACTACACGCCCAAACAAACACGCCCAATGCAAACCAACTTTTTCAGGCCCAGAAATGGGCAGAAGCCGCTGAGGCGTATCGAGGACTAAGCCAAGAAAAGCCAGAAAACTTTCTGAATTGGTACCGGCTGGGGTATGCGCAACAAATGCTCCAGCAGTTCCCAGAGGCAATAAGGGCATATGAAAAAGGATTATCGCTCAATGCCAATGCCCCGTTATTAAAATTTCAGTTGTCACGGATTTATGCAGCATTGTCTGACCAAACAAAGGCACTTAATTACTTAGAAGCGGCCATTTCTGCTGGATTTTCGCAGGCTGAAAACATTGAGCAGGCGCCAGAATTTGTAGCCATGAAACAGAATCAAGTATTTCAAAACTTGGTACGCTCCGCAAAGAAGCAGCAAACGCCCTGCATGTATCAGCCGGAATACCGAAAATTTGACTTTTGGGTGGGGAAGTGGGACGTAAAAATAAGTGGTCAATTGGTGGGTAAAAATACGATTGAAATTATCTCGAATGGTTGCGCGCTTTTAGAAAACTGGACAGCAACGAGCGGTGGCGCTGGGAAAAGCATCAACTTTTATGACCCCGTGCTTTCAAAATGGAAGCAAACATGGGTTGGAGGGCAAGGCGGGCCAATGGAATTTGTAGAAGTCCGTTCAGATGAGAATGCCATGATTTTCGAGGCAAATATCACAAATCCAACAGACAAAAAAACGAAAATTACGCGTCTCTCCTTTACCAAAGAAGTGAATGGCGATGTGCGTCAACATTTTGAAGACTCGTTTGACGGGGGCAAAACGTGGCAAAGTACGTTTAATGCACTCTACGTTCGGGTATAATCAGCTTGTAGAAAGGATCGGGCTTCCGATCCTTCTTGATCTTGCGCCTGATGAGGGTATGGGACGCACATAGGCCAGATGATTTTCGGCTGAAAGTAACCGAAGGGTATTTGCCCTCGCATTTAGGTTGTTTGAGGTTCTTAATTTACTTCCCACGTTGTACATTAGGGCATACAACAGACCATCAATATGTACATTCAAACGGCTAGGGACACCCAAACTCACATCAGGGTAATATAAACAATGACTTGTTCCCTTCGGGGCTACATAAGTGCATATTGAGGCAACTACTTTTTGCAATCAACTTTACATCCGGATGTAAGGTAACAGGCCATGTAAGCCTCCTTCACGGCCATAACCAGACTCCTTGTAACCTCCAAACGGGCTTGCCGGATCGAAGTGATTATAAGTGTTTCCCCAAACGATTCCAGTGCGGAGCGCGCCAGCCAATTTAAATAACTTACTGCCCTTGTCGCTCCATATCCCTCCTGCAAGGCCATAGGGAGAATTATTTGCTTTTTCAATGGCTTCCGCTGGTGTTCGGAAGGTAATGACCGACAAAACAGGCCCAAAGATTTCTTCTTGTGCTATGCGGTGACTTTGGGCAACTTCTGTAAAAATGGAAGGCTTGTAGAAAAAGCCTTTGGAAGGTAATTCACAGGGTGCGGCCCATAGCTGTGCGCCTTCTTCAATGCCGGACGCAACCAATTCCTTGATTTTGGCCAGTTGCGGTTGTGAATTGATCGCCCCAACGTCGGTGTTTTTGTCTAAAGGATCTCCCAGCCGTAAAGAAGCAATCCGGATTTTGAGTTTTTGGATCACTTCTTCCGCAATACTCTCCTGAACCAATAGTCTGGATCCTGCACAGCAAACATGTCCTTGATTAAAATAGATGCCCTGAATAATGCCGTCCACGGCTTGGTCTATAGGAGCATCTTCGAAAATCATGTTGGCCCCTTTTCCACCTAATTCAAGAGTCAAGCGTTTGTGGGTTCCTGCAACACTTTTCTGAATCAGCTTCCCCACATCCGTAGAGCCAGTAAAAGCAACTTTGTCTATGCCTGGATGCCGAACCAATGCCGCCCCTGTTTTTCCTGCGCCAAAGACCATATTGACCACACCCGGTGGTAGATCTGCTTCTTGAATCACCTCTGCAAGAAGGGCAGCGGTCAGAGGTGTGGTTTCTGCGGGTTTTAGCACCACTGTATTACCTGTCGCGAGTGCGGGGGCAAGTTTCCATGCTGCCATGAGCAAAGGGAAATTCCAAGGAATAATTTGCCCTGCAACGCCCAGTGGTTGAGGTTTTACACCGGGAAAGGCATAATCCAGTTTATCCGCCCATCCAGCATAATATAAAAAGTGTGCAGCGGATAGAGGAATATCCACATCCCGGGTCTCCTTAATTGGTTTCCCATTGTCCATCGTTTCGAGCACAGCAAATTCACGTGCTCGCTCTTGTATCGCCCTCCCAATCTTATAAAGATACTTTGCACGTTCGATGCTAGGCATGGGTTTCCAGTATCGCTCATAAGCATTGCGGGCCGCATCAACTGCTTTGGAAACGGTGCTTTCGTCGGCTTCAGGGAAATGAGACAATATTTCTTCGGTTGCCGGATTGATGGTGGGGAAATACCCTATCCCATCTTCCCAGTTTCCGTTGATAAAATGGCCGTACTGTGGCTTGATTTTTGTGACTACAGTAGATTCAGGTGCAGGTGCATAGCGCCAGAAGTCACCAAATAGGAGTTCACTAATAGCCGATTTTTCGGCAAGGGCAACGTTTCCGTTTTTCATAACATCAAAAAATTGGGTTAGACCTGAATGTACTTCAAGCAACCCCTCTTTTCCAAAAAATGCTATGGCCATGAATATTACGACAGCTCAAAAATACCATAAAATGCTAAAATCCTTGAGGTTAGTTTTTGCTATATCCATTATTGTTTTACCAATAAAGGTGAAAGCCCAGTTTTTTGAAGGCGTTATTACCTACCATGTCCAGTACCAGAGCCGAATTCCGGGTATGAGTGACCAACTGCTGACAAAAATGATGGGAAGCGTTCAGACCTTCCACATCAAAGCAAACCGATATCTTACCCTCATGAATGGGGAAATGATGGTCATGCAACTATATGAACCGAAGGAAAATAAACTGTACTTCCAAACAACTGAATCCGATACACTCCTTTGGATGGATGGCGCCAAAAATGGAAGCCCAATATTGAAAACCGAACGAGATAAAAATGGCGGAAAAATTTTGGGCTATGATTGCGAAAAAATAATTTTTTCTACCAAAACTGGGAAGGAAACCTATTGGTTTGCATCTGCCCTTAAAGCCGACGTAGTGGGTATGTCGCGACACGCCTATAATAATTTGGCTGCATTTCTGAAGGAAAGCGGCGCCTTGCCGCTCAAGATGATCGTCGAACAAGCAGATTTGGTACTAACCATGGAAGCGAAGGCCGTTCAAATGCAAAAATTGGGAGACACTTTTTTTGACCTACCCCCAAAAATAGTGGCAATTCCGGCGCCTTTTTAGCCATAATGGAAGTTTGAGAGATCATTTCGGCGCTAAAAATTGTATTTCTTGTCAGTAAAATCCCTACATGTATTGTAGGGTGATTCTTTACGGGTTTCGTCAATTCTGGATCGCATCTTTAAGGTGGAATAAATGCCGATATTTCCACCTTTAAAAATCCCTATACCCCGCGTTCATGTCTCTTCTTGATGAAATGCCATTGGATCGAACGTCCGTTTCGGCTCAGACGGCCTGCGATCATTGTGGCCAACCTGTAGGGAATTATCCCATTTTTTCAGAAACGGCCGTTTTTTGTTGTGCTGGTTGCGAAATCGTTTATGATGCCCTACATGTTTCTGGTTTGGAAGCCACTTACTACAAGCTTCGGGAGGCAGAAGGCGTAAATGATAAGCCCATTGTTGCAATTTCGGAGAAAGAACTCGATCTAATTGGCTTAGACTCTTCACAATATGTGGAAAAACATACCATCTTACGGCCAGATGGCAACCGAGAAGCCTTGTTGTTTTTGGAGGGCTTACATTGTACGGCTTGTGTTTGGCTGATTGAGCAAATGCCAAAATTATTGGCTGGCGTTCAGGAAGCGCGTGTAGATTATGTTCGCAACCAATTAAGGCTTGTTTGGGACAATCAACGGGTTCAGTTGTCGCAAGTGGCCAAGTGGTTGGCTCCTTTTGGGTACAAACTCCAACCTGCCCGCCAGTCTAATCTAAAAGAACGTTCTCAAGACGAACAAAGGTTGCTGATCCGTCTTGGCATTGCTTGGGCTTTGGCGGGTAATGTGATGCTTCTGGCGCTTGCCTTTTATTCTGGCTTAGACATGAGCAACCAAACCGAACTAACGATTGCAGGCCGGTGGATGAGTTTGGTACTGGCCACGTTGTCTCTGGGTATTGGGGGCATTGTGTTTTTCCAGAAAGCCTTGCAATCGTTACGGATGGCATGGAAAATCCGGTCGCTTAATCGGTTACATATGGATGTTCCGATCTCTTTTGGAATTCTGATTGGTTATTTTTATAGCTTTTGGGCCACCATAACCCATAAAGGCGATGTTTGGTTTGATTCCATTACCGTTCTTACTGCAGCCTTGCTGACCGCACGCTGGTTGCACCTTAAGAGCACCCGCCTGGCCATGGACGCGAGCGATCAGTTGCTTACGTTGGTCCCCACAATGGCCCGAAAAATCTCCGGTAAGTGGAATGGCGACATGAACCAACCTTTTGAATTGGTGTCTTCGGAATTGCTGAATCCGGGAGAAGTGGTTGTGGTGTATGCCGGAGAAGTGTTTCCGGTGGATGGTATTCTTGCAGCAGGTGAAACCAAGGTCAATAATTCGGTTATCACTGGTGAAAGTGTGCCCGTTTCGTGTGCTGTTGGAGATCGGGTGCAAGCGGGTGCAACCAATATGACGGGTGTGGTACACGTTGCCGTTCAGGCCGCCGGAGATCAGACACGAATTGGAAAATTGGTGGCTTGGGTACGGGAAGGCGCGGAAAAGCCTGCCGAAGCCGTCCTGTGGGTGGACCGTTTTGGGGGCTGGTTTGTGCTAATTGTGTTGATTCTGGCGGTTCTTACGGGTATTCTTTGGTGGGATACTGGTTCTGAACAGGCAATGTCGCATGTGGTAGCACTTTTGGTAGTGACATGTCCGTGCGCGTTGGGCATGGCAACACCGCTTGCCCTCGCCATTGGGTCTGGAAGGGCGGCAAGGGCGGGCATTTACCTAAAGCAAACGTCTGTTTTTGACACATTAAATGTAGCAGACACTATTGTTTTGGATAAGACAGGCACGCTTACGGCGGGCCGGATGAAATTGATTGACTGGAAAGGGGATTTGAAGGCCATGCAACAGGCGGCTGTTCTGGAATCGCAAAGCATTCACCCCATTGCACAGGCGTTTTTAGGAGCGTTTCCAGAAACCGAAGCCCTTAAACGACAACTTCGTCATACTATAAAAGGCATTGAAACACATGCTTTTGGTATCAAAGGGGAAATAGAACAAAGCCATGTAATGATCGGAAGGCCAGATTGGGTGCTACAAGATGTCGTACATGCCGATCCATTGCTCCTTGAAATACTGGAGAACTATGCCCATACAGGGGATACGCCACTGGCAGTCGCGTGCGATCATCGGTTAGTCGCTGTTGCACGAGTAGGAGATGAAGTGCGCAAAGAAGCCTTCGAGATGATTCAGCATTGGCATCAACAGCAAAAAGAGGTCTATATTTTGTCTGGCGATCATCCAGAGGTGGTGGCACAGTTAGGAAGAACCTTAATTATTTCCGAAGACCATTTGTTGGGCCATCAAACACCGGAAATGAAGCAACTGTTTGTAGAAAACCTAAAAGCATTGGGACGCAAAGTGTTAATGCTTGGAGATGGCGTGAATGACGCAGCAGCACTTCGAGCGGCAGATGTTGGCATTGCGGTGCAAGGCAGTAGTACGGCCAGTATGGTATCGGCGGATGTCTTTGTAACCTCTGCTGGTCTAGCGCCAATACAGAACATGCTTACTTCTTCCCGAAAAGTGACCTATGTAGTGAAACGAAACCTCGCTTTTTCTCTTTTATACAATCTTATCATGGCAATGGCTGCCATTGTGGGATGGGTTAATCCGCTTGTTGCTGCGGTAGCAATGCCCTTAAGTTCATTGGTAGTTATCGGCTCTTCTATTTTGCAACAGACATTTGTCAAAAATTCAAATTTATGAATATTTTAATGGTCATGGTTCCCATTGCTATTATGCTGGCAGCAGGGGCTGTATATGCCTTTACGTGGGCCATTAGGTCAGGGCAATATGAAGACACCGAAACCCCGGCCATTCGAATGCTGTGGGACGACGAAGACACGAACATTAAAAATAAGAAGTCATGAATGAACTCTGGCTCGTTTTTTTAACCGGACTTATGGGAAGCGCACATTGTGTAGGCATGTGTGGAGGGTTTGTGCTGATGATTCAGGCGCCAAACAATACCGCTAATCACATGATTCGGCAGACTGCATATTTCATTGGCAAAACGTTCACTTATATGATGTTTGGTTTTGTGGTGGGTATGCTGGGTATGGCCGTTACAATGAACATCTCTGGCTTGCAGGATTGGATCAGTATAGGCGCTGGCCTATTTATGATTATCGCGGGTCTTGGTATTTTTGGTGTGGTAAAAAGTGTAGAAGGGATAGGTGGATTAAACAAAACCAGTTTTTACAAAGATGCCTTCCGCAAGTTTGTCCAACAAAAATCGGTGATTGGGGCGTATGGCCTGGGGTTGCTGAATGGATTATTACCTTGCGGCTTGTTATACGGCGTTCTGGCACAAGCAGCTGCTACCGGAAAGCCTGTACAGGCTTCAATCATGATGTTTGTCTTTGGCATTGCCACTGTCCCTGCTTTGTGGTTACTGGGCATGTTTGGCCACTTACTCACCCCTGCATGGAAGCGCCGTATGAACCTATTTGCTGGGGTACTGATTATTTTGATGGGTGTGATGAGCATCATGCGTGGGACTGAAAGAGGCCGGGAATTGCTTTCTTTTATGCATGGAGGCCACAATCATGGCCAGATGGAAGGCATGGATCATTCAAAGCATCAGATGCCCGGCATGAATCACCCTAAACACTAAAATAGTCCCCAAAAGATTGGGTTCTTTATTGGTAAATTGGGTTGGAATTGTTGTATTTTGGCAAGTGATGTTCATCTTTGACCCCCTATTCGCCATGACAAATAAACCCAAAATCGTTCTGAGGCAAGTGGTAGATTGGAATGCCACCTTTTGGTCGGGCCTTGTGGCTGGTGTCTTTTTTTATTGCCTAAATTTATTATTGACCCCATTGCTTATCGGGGCAAATGAATGGGCAATGGTTCGCCTATTAGCGTCTCCATTTCTTGGAGAACAAATTTTGGCGCCACCTGCCACGCTGGATTGGGGTGCCTTGTCGGTATCTGTTATTGGTACCTTATCATTGTCTTTGCTCTTTACATCCCTCATTTCACTCACAGTCCACAAGGGTGGTTTATTGTTGGGAATACTCTTGGGAATGGTACTTGGGCTTGCCTTGTATGCAATTAATTTTTACACCCTTACATACTTTTTTCCTTGGTTTTTTGCAATGCGTAGCGGTGTAATGGTATTTGTACACATGGTATTTGGCGCGGTTGCTGGTGGCCTTTATGAGGCATTGGAAGTGGAGACTTTTGAAGAAATACAGGAACAGATAGCCTGATTTAAGTCCTGAAAATGAACTCCGGGTATAGATTACTCGGAGTTTTTCAGTTTGTCTAAAAACCGTTTGCGTAACTTTTCTAACTTAGGAGCTATAACAAAGCTGCAATAGGGTTGTGCCGCATTTAGGTCGTAATAGTCCTGATGATAAGGTTCCGCTTCGTAAAATACGGTTGCAGGCTGTATTTTGGTGACAATAGGGCTATTATATACCTGATCATTGGTCAACTGTTGGATAAATAATCGAGCACTTTCCGCTTGTGATTCGTCGTGGTGAAAAATCACGGACCGGTATTGTGTACCCACGTCGTTTCCCTGACGGTTCAAGGTGGTAGGATCGTGGGTATAAAAAAAGATTGCAAGCAAGTCGTTATAGTCAATCAGTGTGGGGTCGAATGTAAACTGAATGGCCTCTGCATGACCTGTTAGGCCAGAACAGATTTCGCGATAGGTTGGATGCTTGATTTTTCCACCCGTATATCCACTTTTGATATTGGATACCCCTTGGACCCGTTTAAAAATCGCCTCTGTACACCAAAAACAGCCAGATCCAAAGGTGGCGATGGTGGAAGTTGTGGTTGTGGCCATACAAAATATTTAGATTTGTTAAGGTGCTCGGAATAAAATGTAAAAGTCATGTATCGTGCAAAACGGTCAGATTACCTCTTTGTTTCCACGCAGGTGCATTTTATCAAAACGTAGCGTTTAATGCTGGATTAATGTTCATTTGTGCCACTGTTAGGCAAATATTAATTTCCTTAAATAAATAAAAAGGTTGTAATGATGAATATAGTTTTTATGGGTACGCCGGACTTTGCGGTTCCTTCTCTATATGCCCTCATTGCTGCGGGTTTCAAACCATCGGTGGTGGTTACCCGTCCAGATTTGCCACGAGGGCGTGGCCAAAAGGTGGAGATTACGCCTGTTAAAGCGGTAGCGCAGGCATATCATATTCCGGTATTGCAACCAGAATCAGTAAAAGATCCTGCCTTTATATCAACCCTTTCCAAAATGGAAATTGATATTATGGTGGTGGTGGCTTATCGGATATTGCCAGAGTCCGTGTATGGTCTTGCCCAAAAAGGTGCATTTAATCTGCATGGATCTTTGCTGCCTGCTTTTCGTGGGGCAGCTCCCATACATCGGGCAGTGATGGCGGGCGTAGAAGAAACGGGAGTTACTACTTTTTTTCTAAGAAAAGAAGTGGATACTGGCGATGTAATTTTGCGTGCCTCAACTCCCATTGGCGCAAATGAAACCACGGGCGATGTATATGAAAGACTCATGCACTTGGGCGCAGATTTGGTGGTGCAAACGGTGCGTATGATCGAACAGGGCGGGATCCCTACATCAAAGCAAGATGAGAAGTTAGCTTCTCCGGCTCCTAAAATCTTTCCCCACGATTGTTACGTAGATTGGACTAAACCAGCACAGGTTGTGCATAATTTTATTCGCGGACTCTCTCCTTTTCCAGGGGCCAGAACCCTATTAGACGGGAAATTACTCAAAATGTACCGATCGGAAGTGGTTGGAGATGATCTTTCTTCACAGACACCCGGCACCATACTTGCCCATGCTGGTAGGTTATTGGTGGCTTGCGGAACGGGAAAGGTTTCGCTAACCGAGGTCCAGTTGGAAGGCCGAAAACGGTTACCCGCCTCTGCCTTTTTAGCAGGCAATGCGGATTTGATTGGGTCATGCTTGGGTACTAACCCCAAAAAAGGGTCATAGCAAAAGTTTTTTGGTTTATTACACCGAAGAATAATGGTATTTTAGTTGATTTGTGAGATTAAAAAATCAACTAAAAAAATAAAATGTTATTCTTTTTTAATTAATGTAGGTGCTTTAAATAAATAGGACTTAAAGTGGTTGGAGGCTTAAAATACCACTGTTTTGTTTTGATAAACCAATACGCGATCTTCGATATGGGCTTGTACGGCACGCGCCAATACCCTCCGTTCGATGTCGCGCCCAATGCGCACCAAATCCGCAACGTCTTCTCTGTGCGAGACCCGTTGGACGTCTTGGTCTATGATGGGGCCCTCGTCTAGGTCTGACGTCACATAGTGCGCAGTTGCACCAATTAATTTTACTCCCCGATCATAAGCCCGTTGATAAGGATTGGCACCTATAAAAGCGGGTAAAAATGAATGGTGTATGTTAATAATTTTATTAGGATATTGGCAGGTGAATTCTGAGGATAAAATTTGCATATACCGGGCCAGAACCACCAAGTCTGCTTGTACATCTTTTAATAGTTCCAATATTTTGACTTCTTGTTCGGGTTTTGTTTCTTTTGTTACAGGCATATAATGATATGGAATACCAAACTGTTCGGCTACTTTCGCCATGTCCGGGTGGTTAGAAACCACGATGGGGATTTCGACAGAAAGTTCCTTACGTTGCCATCGCCACAGCAATTCCATGAAGCAATGGTCATATTTGGATACCAATAAGGCCATCTTTTTCGGTTGATCAGCGTATGATATTTGCCATTTCATCTGGAAAGGGTCACCCACAACGCGTGCAAAAGCTTTCTCAAATTGTGCTCGGCTGATGTCTAAGCCATCCAAATAAAAAACCATGCGCATAAAAAAAGTCCCGCCTGTTGGGTCGGTGCTATGCTGGTCTGCATCCAAAATATTGGCACCATGACTATACATAAATTGGGAAACAGCAGCAACAATGCCAGATCGGTCTGGGCAGGAAATCAATAAACGTGCGGTATTGGCGTCTTGCATCTACACATCAAAGGGTTCAGTGTTAAAAGCAACCTTGTGGGTACAAGGCTTTGGAGGGAGCAAAAATAAAGCGGCGACCTCATAAATCGAGCATCACCGCTTTATTTTCGAAAGTCATTAACGTTTAGCGCTTTACAATCATCTTTATAGTTAGTTTTGGGTCGTTTTTCAATTCAACCACTACCAAATAGACACCGTTCGGAAGTTTATGTCCCTGTTCATCTGTTCCATCCCAAGTGATTTTGGCAGAGGAAACGACACCCCTTCGCTAAGTTTCAACGTTTTTATTGCTCGGCCAAGGAGGTCATATACCATAATGTTCACATCTTGGGCGGGTATAGGGGTGGAAAAGTTAAGTTCAATGGTGGCTGATTCTTACATGGGATTATGTATATCATTGCTGTTCGAAGTTGAATTATTTGTAATTGGAATGGATTTAAAATATGATTTATCATCTATAAATCCGGTTGTTTGTAGGTTAAATGTTGTATTACCAGTGTATTGCCCAGCCTGTAGGAATGTGTCTGAAGTGGACTTTACGGCATAACGACCATATGCGAAGCCATCAGGGAGCGTAAGAACATATTCGGAATTAAAAATCTGAAGTTTACTTAGGTCAAGGACCATATCGGTTAGGGTTTCATAAGAATTTCCGATTGAAATCAACAGGCGATAATCACCACCTGTCATGCGGGATAAATTACTGTATAGGTATTTGCTATTAGATTGATATATTCCGTTGCTTAACAAAATGTGCAAGGACGGTTGAACATGGTCTTTGGGCGATGTAGTTTAGGCTATAGGCACAACCAAAACCCAACCGAGGAAGCCATGAAAAAAATCCTATTTTTCGCACTCTTTGCACCGATACATGTCCTTTTTGCACAAAACCCACCGGATATTATTCAGAGCTATGGTGGCCCGGCAGCAGCGTTTGCTTGGCCTATCCCCTTTTCCCATATTCCACAAACTTTTACCAAACACGCCGTCCGGTTTAGTGCTCCTATTTGGGCAGGGATGAACAGCCGTATGGCTTCGATTGATCTGCGGGTCTGGGGGACCACCAAAAGCCAGGATGGATACAATGACTCCTTGGTTGTTCGGTTTTTGTCCGCCACGCCAGATGGTACGCCCGATGAAACCAAGGCTTTCCAAAAGCCACTTAAGGTCGTACTTAGTAGCCTGAAGCGGGGGGAGTACAATACATTGGGATTGGCTACTAAAAACCTTATTTTGAAGCCAAATACTCATATTTGGGTGAGTTTTGAACTGGAAGCAGTTGGTAAAAAAGACACTCTTGTCATGGTCTCGGATAATGCCGAGATTCCTGCCTTGGGACGGTCTGCAGCTTATATTCAGGGCTTGGGCTGGCAAATGATGCGAGAAACCCAATTTAACAATGAGTATATTTTTCAAGTTGCTGTAAAGTGGAGTGCTACCTCGGTTGTTGATCGCGAAAAAGAGGAAATACCCGTAGCAACAACGCCGGTTGTGGAGGTTTATCCGAATCCATTTGAGGCAAATCCGACTCTACGCTTCCATCATTTAGGTTCTGGTTTCGTAAACCTTGCCGTATTTGATCTTATGGGTAAGAAAATTCTTGATGAAATGCTACCGACTCATAATGGAGAATACCAGCTGACATTACCAAACGAACTTGCGGCGGGTCTTTATTTACTCCGAATTCAGCACAGAGAAGAGGTACTTGTGAAGCGGTTAGTACGGGCTGGGAAAAAATAACCTGACGGTGTTTAATCGTTTTGACAAAGCAGGTAAGGTGTTTTTGTAAATTTGTGCATGATCGTTGAAGAACGATTTTGGAAAGGAACCAGAAGGGCGCTATACCGTTTGTTTAAACAAAACCCATCTATTATGTCGGAAACGGTTGTTAGTCCCCCTTTTGTTGAGATCACCCTTCCTGTTGAAGGGATGACTTGCGCCTCTTGTGTTGCCCGAATAGAACGAAATCTGGGAAAACAAAAAGGTGTCTTGGAAACCAGGGTGAACCTTGCAACCGCCGAGGCAAGTGTTCGTTTTGATCCGCGTTTTATTGTACGGGATCAGATGATTCAAACCATTGAAAAAACGGGGTTTGTTGTACCAGATACCCAAATGAGCCCGCCTCCTATTAGCGCCTTTTTTGAAGATGAAACAGGCGATTATCGGCCACGCTTTTGGTTCGCTTTTGTTTTTACATTACCTGTTTTTATTATTTCGATGGCTCATGGAGCCTTGGATTTTTTGAACGTAAATGTGTTTTTGCTGGTGATGACCACGCCTGTGGTTTTTTGGAGTGGATGGCCTTTTTTTCGAGGAGCCTGGCGTGTAGGGCGTCATGGTGGGTCGGATATGAATACCCTTGTGGCGGTTGGGGTGAGTGCAGCCTATTTTTTCAGTGTATATTCGATGTTGCAGCCAATGGCACTTCATGGGGTGGGTAATCATCATACGCAAGTGTATTTTGAAGCGGCAGCGGTCATCATTACCCTATTGCTTTTGGGGCGCTGGATGGAAGCAAAGGGAAAGCGGAAAACCGGAGATGCAATCCGTGGCTTGATGGATTTAGCGCCGCCTGTTTCTCTTGTTTTGAAGCGGGAGGGAGTGGTTGAAGTACCTGCAAACCAACTTCAGGCGGGGGATGTGGTGCTGCTTAAGCCTGGTAGCCGTATTCCCGCCGATGGTATGGTGGTGGAAGGGGAGGCTGTAGTGGATGAAAGCAGTTTAACCGGGGAACCGATCCCCGTAGATAAATCCATCGGACAAACCTTACGTGCTGGAACCATGCTTTCAAACGGGGCGCTGAAGATGGTGGCAACACAAGTAGGGGAGATGACCACTTTGCAACAAATCATCCGGCTTACCCGTGAAGCACAAGGCAGAAAAGCGCCCATACAACGCCTCGCAGACCGAATTGCAGCATTCTTTGTGCCTGCTGTGATGTTAATTGCCGCTGTCACTTTTGTGATATGGTATCTCATTGGGCCTGAACCTTCTCTTAATACCGCCCTTTTAGTTGCCATTTCTGTTTTGATTATTTCGTGTCCCTGTGCTTTGGGTTTGGCAACCCCGACTGCTGTGATGGCCGGAACCGGTTGGGCTGCCAAAAATGGCATTTTGTTTAGAGGAGGAGACGTTTTGGAAAAACTTCATGAAGCCAAGACATTGGTTATAGACAAAACCGGAACCCTGACGCTGGGAAAGCCTACCGTGACCTCGGTAATCGCATCTGAAAAATTTTCCATTGAACGGGTCTTATCACTCTTGGCAAGTGCAGAACAGTTATCCGAGCACCCACTCGCAAAAGCAATACAAACAACTGCCGAGAAACGTGGGCTGGCTTTAACATTGCCTACTGCCTTCACAAACGAAGCAGGTGGAGGGATAGAAGCTACTGTAAATGGAGAACGCATCACAGCTGGTCGTGCAGACTGGCTAAAAGCAAAAGGGATCACTTTTCCATCAACCCTTCCTCATACTCCGTTGGCGCAAAGCCGAATAGATGTGGCCATTAATGGGGTTTGGGCTGGCGTAGTATTGCTGAACGATCCAATAAGGCCAGAATCCCCACATGTGATCCAAAAACTAAAAGAGGCGGGAGTTCATGTGGTGGTGGCCAGTGGAGATGCGCCCGAAGTGGTGGCAGAAGTGGCCCGAAAGCTAAACGTGGAGACCTTTTATGGGGCTACTTCGCCAATAGACAAAGCACGCATTGTTTCGGAGTGGCAGCAAAAAACGGGTGTTGTGGCCATGATTGGAGATGGCATCAATGATGCACCTGCACTTGCAACAGCCGATGTTGGGATTGTCGTTCAGTCTGGAACTGACGTGGCTATAGAGGCGGCAGGGGTTACCCTTCTCAACCCCGATTTACACACGCTCGTTACGGCCTTTACCATTTCCGTAGAAACCATGAAGGTGATTCGACAAAATCTTTTTTTCGCCTTTGTGTATAATATGATCGGAATTCCATTAGCGGCTGGCGTATTTTACCCAATCTTTGGCCTCTTGCTCAATCCCATGATTGGCTCAGCGGCAATGGCACTTTCGAGTGTCTCTGTATTGAGTAATAGCCTACGATTGGCCAAGTTGAAAAAGCAAACCATCACCACAAACCATAGCATACATGAAATTGCAAATCGAAATTAGCGGCATGGGATGTAACCACTGTGTTGCAGCCGTACAGGAAGCCATTCAAACCCAAAAAGACTTTGTTATTCAGTCGGTTACGATTGGGAGCGCGGTCGTTTCTTTCGAGAAATCAGAGGCGTCAAAGGAGGCCCTTTATGAAGCAATTGAAGACGCGGGATACGAAGTGAAGCACGTTGAAAGCGTATCTTAACGGCATTTATCGGTATTTATCTAAACCGCATTAAACGGTAAAGCCCTTCTTAGACTCAATATTCCAATGAAGTTATCTGGCATCCATGTCTATCCAGTAAAATCATTTGCTGGTTTTTCTCAAACGGAGGCGTTTGTAACACGGCGCGGGCTGTTAATGGACCGTCAATGGATGTTGGTGGATGAAGATGGGGATTTTTTGTCTCAGCGGGAATGCCCTGAAATGGCCTTGGTCAAAACCTCGGTTGTTGACAAACAACTTCACCTTACTTTTGACGTAGAAACCTACTCCATTCCACTTTCGCCCGCTCCCGACCAAGAACGACTTTGGGTGACTGTTTGGGGGGACGAAGTGGAAGCCCAATTGGTGAACGAAGGGGCTGATAATTGGCTTTCGGATATTTTAGGGACGAATTGCCGCTTGGTGTATATGCCGGAAGTGTCTCGACGATTGGTAGATCGTCAGTATGCCAACAGTAAAGATGACCTCGTGCGTTTTTCAGATGGGTTTCCCGTATTACTGACAAACGAATCTTCTTTAGAATGGTTAAACGGCCATTTACTGCAACCTGTAACCATGAACCGTTTCCGTCCAAATTTGGTGGTTTCTGGCTTTGAACCATTTGAAGAGGATCGGTGGAAGGAGGTAAGAATCGGAGAAGTCACATTTGCAGTTGTGAAACCTTGTGCCCGGTGTAGCATCACCACCATTGAGCCTACTACGGCCAAACGTGGAAAGGAACCCTTGAAAACGTTGGCACAATTCCGTACGTTTGATGGGAAAGTTCTCTTCGGGCAAAACTTGATCCCGCTTCATGAAGGCACCCTCCGCCTTGATAGCACCGTAAATGTGTGTTACAAATAAGTAGCCTTTTTCATTTGTAAGAGGGAAGTTTTTATTCCCTTCGTTCTGAGCACCAATATATTTAACATTTTTACATGAGCGCGCCTATTCAAAACATAGATGCTGAATTGTTGGCCCATTATTGTAAAGCAATGGGGCATCCGGTTCGGATCCAAATCATCAATATTCTAAAAGATAGTGAACAATGTGATTGTGGGGATATCGTAGATCAACTCCCGCTGGCACAATCCACTGTCAGCCAACACTTAAAGGTCTTGAAAGATGCAGGTCTTATTCGCGGCAATGTGGTCGGAACCCGAACCCTTTATTCGCTGAATCCCAAAGGATTGACCCATTTTAAAAAGATAGTGGATCATTTCTGACTAAACGATGCGTAAACCAATTTCTTTCTTGAATGCCCGCCAGTTGGTATTAGAAAATACTGATCGGTTGCCGGAAGAAATTGTTTCGCTTCCGGAAAGTTTTGACCGGAGGTTGGCCCAAGTAATTACTACCTCCGAAGATCTTCCACGGTTTAATAATAGCGGGGTAGATGGCTATGCAATCCGATTAGTAGGATTGTCAGAGGGAGCCGTCTTGAAAGTCGCAGGCGTTATCCGTGCGGGAGCGCCTTGGTTGGAAGCATGGCCACAAAACACCTGCCTGCGTATTCTAACGGGTGCGCCCGTGCCCGACGAAGCAGAGGCGATTGTGATGCAAGAATGGACGAACTTGGTTGGAGAGGAACAAGTGTGTATCAACCGATTGCCGATGAAAAACGAACACATCCGATGGCGCGGAAGCGATACCAAAGCAGGTAGTATTATTGCAACTGTGGGGACCCGTATTTCGCCAGCACTTTTGGGAACCCTTGCTTCTATGGGGAAAACCGAAGTCGTCGTGTCCGAAAAACCCAATATTGCCCTTTTAACCACGGGAGACGAAGTTTTGGATGTGGGTGTGCCATTAACACCGGGAAAGGTCTGGAATACGAGCCGATACCTGTTGCAAGGTGAAGTGAAAGAAGCAGGTGGTAGGGTCGTATGGATTGGGCATGCGCGGGATGATGAAGCCGAGACACGGACAAAGATTGCGGAGGCGTTAGAACAAGCACACCTCTTGCTTGTTTGTGGTGGGGTTTCGGTTGGGTCTTATGATTTGGTGACCGTTGCTTTGACATCTTTGGGTTGGAAGCCAATTGTACAAGGAGTAAAGCAGCGGCCTGGCAAACCGTTCACTTTTGGCCGATTAGGCAACAAAGGCATTTTTGGTTTGCCTGGCAATCCTGTTTCGACGGCTGTATGCTTTGACCAATACGTACGTCCGGCGATTAATGCCATGCAGGGACAAGCCGAAAGTTGGCGACAGACCGAACCTGCAGAATTGATGACCGACATCAAAAAGGTGAAGGGCTTGCACCACTTTGTCCGGGCAACGCTGCACAAAGATTCGTCTGGGCGAGAATTTGTCGCACCTACAGGTGCGCAAGGGTCCCATATTTTTTCTTCTATGCGTGATGCCGAATGCCTGATTCATTTACCGGAGGGAGTAGATGAAGTCTTGGCAGGAACCATCGTGATGGTGGAACGGTTGACGACCTGAAGCCATTTGTTGTTATGCCAGAAACTGCGTTATCCGATATCGCCCCCTTTTTATTTGAAAGAACGCCGGATTTGTCTAACCTGCGTCAGTTGGAATTGGTCTTACAGGCGAAAAGAATTCCGTATAGAATCACTTCCGATGAAGAAGGGATACACGTGTGGATTCCACTGGTCTGGGTCGAAACGGCAAAAGAGGAACTTAAAGGTTTTTTGGAAGAAAAAAGTATTGTGATTCCAGAACCCCCTGAACTGGGCGAGCATCAAGGAGTGCAACCGCTTTGGGCGGTGATGGTGGTGTTGATAGGAATCCATGTGCTGGTACATTTGCCAATAGGCACGTTTTTTATGCGCCTAGGGGCAGCCAAGAATGGAGAAATCCTTACAGGTGCATGGTGGCAGACCATCACAGCCCTGACCCTTCATGCCGACGCGCAACATCTGTTTGGGAACTTGCTTTTTGGCGGCGTGATGCTGTATTGGCTGACACGTATGGTGGGGAATGGGATGGGGATTTTTATGGTCGTTCTTTCGGGCGCGATTGGTAATGGCATCAATGCCTTGGTACAACCGCTGGGGCATACCAGTTTGGGCGCCTCTACGGGGGTCTTTGGTGCGCTTGGCGTCTTGATGGGCTTGCGAATGCAGGTACACAACGAAAATCGTATGCGCGGCTTAGGAATCCCGCTTCTGATCGGAATGGTCATGTTGGGTCTTTTTGGGGCTGGGCCGGATCCCCGAACCGATGTTGGAGCACATCTTTTTGGATTTTTGACAGGAATGCCCGTAGGATTTATTTGGTGGACACTGTGGCAAAAAAGCAGCCACACAATCTGGAGAAAAAACGCTTTTTGGGGCTTTTTTGCGTTTTCTCTGGTTCTTTTTTGTTGGACGTGGGCGTGGTTTTTTATGGTTAATGCGTACCCGTAGCGACCATAATCCCTGCATTTTTACAGATATTTGGTTCAGATGATTGACGGAAGATGATTATTAACCTACTTTCAGATGCTTATTTGATACTCCACGATAAATCCTTGCATAATGAAGCGACTCGTATTAGTTGAATCGCCCACAAAAGCCAAAACCATCCGTAAGTTTCTGCCTAAAGAATATCAGGTAGAAGCTTGTATGGGCCATATCCGCGATTTGCCCGGTTCCGCATCCGAAATTCCGGCAAAGTATAAAGGGGAAAAATGGGCCCGGCTTGGGGTGAATGTTGAGAAAAATTTTGAACCGCTGTATGTGGTCTCGTCTGATAAAAAGAAAATTGTGGCCGAAATAAAGGAGGCCCTAAAATCAGCTGATGAACTCTATATCGCAACGGACGAAGACCGCGAGGGCGAGTCCATCGGGTGGCATTTGCTCGAAGTCTTAAAGCCAAAAGTACCGATTAAGCGCATGGTCTTCCACGAGATCACGAAAGAAGCCATCATGGAAGCCCTCCGGAAGACCCGGCAGGTGGACGCCCATCTGGTAAATGCACAAGAAACCAGACGGGTATTGGATCGGTTAGTAGGCTATACAGTTTCTCCATTGTTGTGGCGGAAGGTCATTCCCAAACTCTCCGCAGGACGGGTACAGAGTGTTGCGGTTCGGCTTTTGGTCTTGCGCGAGCGGGAGCGAATGTTGTTTGTTGTAGCTTCTTACTGGGATCTTCGGGCGCAATTGGTGCAATCTGATAAACAGTTCGAGGCTACCATGACCCATCTAAATGGCCGACGTCTGGCCACCGGAAAAGATTTTGACGACCATACCGGAATGTTGAAACACGGAAGTGATGCCTTGTTGTTGACAGAAGCGGAGGCTCGGGCTTTGGCCGATCATCTATCCGGCGGAAGTTGGAAGGTCGTGCAAGTGGAGGAGCGCCTTTCGGAACGTAAGCCGTATGCCCCATTTATCACTTCCACACTTCAGCAAGAAGCAAACCGTAAACTTCGGCTGCCCGCCCGCCAAACGATGCGGTTAGCGCAAAGTTTGTATGAACGTGGTTTGATTACCTATATGCGGACAGATTCCACCAATCTCTCTAATGAAGCCATCGAAGCTGCACGAAACACGGTTTTAGGTCGGTACGGTACAGAGTATCTTAGCCCTGTACCCAGACAATTTGCCTCGAAATCCAAAAACGCCCAAGAAGCCCACGAAGCCATTCGACCTGCGGGGACAGCCATGCAAACCGCGAAAGAGTTGGCTTTAACGGGCGATGAGGCGGCATTATATGACCTGATCTGGAAACGGACAGTGGCTTCTCAGATGGCAGACGCTAAACTGAAATTTACAACTGCGACCATTGAGGCGGGGCATACAGAAGTTGCGACTTTCCGGGCATCGGGGCGCACGGTGGTATTTCCAGGTTTCTTTCGTGCGTATGTAGAAGGTTCTGATGACCCGGATGCAGCCTTGGATGATAAAGATCAACCCTTGCCAAATCTGAAAAAGGGGGATCAGCCTAACTGCCGAAAGGTGGAAGCAATCGGACATGAAACCAAACCTCCCGCACGCTATACCGAAGCTTCTTTGGTGCAGACCTTGGAATCGGAAGGTATTGGGCGGCCCAGTACCTATGCCTCCATTATGGACACAATTGTGGAGCGGGGCTATGTACGCCGTCAAGCCAATCAGTTGATACCCACTTTCACGGCTTTTGCCACTACACAATTGCTGGAAGAAAATTTTGCCCATATGGTAGATGTACGGTTTACTGCGGAAATGGAACAGGTCTTGGACGATATTTCCGAAGGTTCTAAGAAGGCATTACCATACTTAGAAAGCCTCTACAATGGCACTGAAGGATTGGAGCAAAAAGTGGAACGGGGCTTAGATCAAATTGATGCGCGGGCAGTTTCCACCATTCGGTTTCATAAATGGGAGCCTTATTGTGTGCGTGTCGGTAAATTTGGGGCCTATTTAGAATTAGAAGAAGCGGGTGAGCGCATCACTGCACCCATTCCGGATGAAGTAGCCCCCGCCGATTTATCAAAAGAGGATTTTGCTTCATTTATCAACAAGAAGCAAATGGGGAATGAAGTTTTGGGCATTCACCCGGAACTAGACCAACCCATTTTTGTCAAAAAAGGCCCCTATGGAGAATATGTGCAATTAGGCGAAGATGAAGGAAAACCCAAACGGGTTTCGTTGCCCAAAGGGGTAACAATGGAACAAGTGACTGTGGAGATGGCCTTGGAATTATTGCGTTTACCTCGTACTATTGGCAGCCATCCAGACACCGGAAAACCAATTGTAGCCAATGTAGGCCGCTTTGGGCCGTATGTGCAACATGAGAAGACGTTTGCCTCGCTGCCAAAAACAGATGATGTCCTTACGATCGGACTGGAGCGGGCATTAGCCTTGATCGCTGCAAAAGAAGGCAAAAAAGCCCCTATTCGTGTCTTAGGGGTACATCCCCAGTCTAAAGAACCCATTGAGGTGTGGGAAGGGCGGTATGGGCCTTATGTCAGTCACCAGAAAACCAATGTGACATTGCCGAAAGACCTTGCACCGGACGCCGTTACATTCGAGGAGGCAATGCAATTGCTTATAGCAAAAGAAACCGAAGGGCCTGCAAAAAAAAACGTGCGAAGAACCACTCGGAAAAAATAGCTTCTAAACAAAAGCGTCATCACACAAATATGGCGCTTTTTTTAGGTGGAAATTTTTTGCTATCGCCGCCGCATCAAAGTGTGATGATAAAAGTCCTCATTTCTGACATCAAAAAGCATCATAAAAATAAAAATTTTGGTTCAAAAGAGTTGTTTGTAATAACATCATAGCCATTTAATGAATCGGTTATGAGCGAAATACGTTAAAGATTAACGTTTTAAGGCATGTTCTTTATGAAGCCTTGTTTGCTTTAAGTGTTCTAGGTATGAAACGCCATTTTCAGTAGCCCATAGGTCTTCTTGTCCATAAACGGGATCACGATAGGCTTCGTCCAACGAGATAAACCCATACCCTTTTCGTTGTAGCGCATCAATGATTTGTCCTAAGTAGTCCCTATTAATTCGGTTGGCGTGCAACATCATGACATGTTTAATAGAACGACCCTCTAATGCGGTTCCTACAGAATCCCAATAGGCTACTGTTTTATAGATATGGCGCAGATAGGCTTGCCCCACTTCGTACCGCGAAGCCCAATCTTGCTTTAGTTCAAATGTCATATATTCTTCGTTAAAGGTCCAATCATCTGTGCCAATGGTTACATGGGCATTGAGTAAACCAGCATCGCGCACGGCTCGATTGCTTTCGTGTTCGCGCGCTAATGTTTCGCCTTCTTGTAGAAAGGGATAACGGAAATACCGAATTCGCTGCTTAAAAGCAAACGAGATTGGGTCCAAGATTTTATTTGTTTTTTGAATTTCCTGCAACCACTCTGCTCCAGAAAATCCATTAAAAGACCGATGATTGTAGGTGTGGTTTCCCAGTTCAGCCCCTGACGCAGCCCATTTGTAGAGCATAGAAGCCATAGAGGGTACTTCCGCCTCTCGTCCAATAACAAATAAAGTAATGGGGATATGCCGCGTTTGGACGGCATCAATAAGTTTGGTGACTGTATCCCATCTTAATTGATCATCCGGATATGAATAAAAATGGGTCAATGGTCCATCATCTATCGTTAAAGCAATGTATTTATTAGGTTTTGGGAATGGTTCAGGTTGGGGGGCTTTGCAACCCAAAAATTTCCCCATACAAATAATCATTAGAAAACGGAAACTGTGCTTTCGTAGAATTGAAAAGATAGACTGACCTTCTGCCGACTTACAAAACATGTTAATTTTGTTGTGTGTGGTGATGGTGATACAAGCGGTAAAAGCGTACAGCAATAAGCGTAAGCTACAAAAAAATAATACAAGGTGGACGTTTTTAGCATAGCATCAGAGTAAAATATTTCTTCTTACCCTTCAGGTTATTCTTTTGAAGTTGCATGAGAGGACACCTGGGCCAATACGAAAGCTAAGTGTTTGCTAGGGGCTCTTTTTTGTCTCGTCATAACGGTAGATACATGATGAGTGCGCCTAATAACCACAACTGCGTTCTGCAGCCACAACTCTACCATGTGACAACAGCCCAGCCTTGACTTGCTAAATTAAACTTTTTGACCCTTTTTGAGGTTTTGTGGACTTTTGGACAAGTAAAAATGGACTTTTGGGCAAGTCACGTGGCAAGGGTTTGGTTATCTTGCACACAACCTACGAGTTTAATGTGTCTTTATATACGGCTTCAACCTATCGCTTTTGTTGCAGACGGAAGCACCTATAAACTCATCATAATAGTCTAAAATTTCTTTTTTTTTATCCAACTTTCTGGTCGGATATACGCTTATTATTATTTTAGTTTAGGTGAGTTTAGATATATTTTTGTGTAAAAAACCTCACTGCTATATAAATCCTTCACGCTACATGCAATTAAGTGTGTAGATTTTCAACCTTCCCAAACAGTTTTATTTATGGAACCATATTTAGGCGAAGTACGCATTTTTGCGGGCAATTTTGCACCACGTGGTTGGGCAATTTGCGATGGCAGCTTACTTCCTATCAGACAAAATCAGGCATTGTTTAGCCTTTTAGGCCCTGTGTATGGAGGGGATGGTAGCACCACGTTTGCTTTACCTGACTTTCGGAGCCGCGTTCCCATGCATGTAGGCAGTAATTACGCCTTGGGGAAACGCATGGGCAATGCAAAACTCGATTTACAAGCAACCCACCTCCCCGCCCATACCCACAACATTCAAAACACGGGCGGCTTAGGGGCAGCACCAACGGCAAGTTTAGGGGTCAAATGCCGAGAAGCTTCAGGGGGTACACAAACCCAAGAACCCGCTAACAACTATCCTGCTAACTCGTCTGTATCCAAAGATGATAATGGCTATCAGGCAACAAGAGGGGAGAATGACTATTTGGGCGCGCAGGCGGTAACCGTTAACGTAGGCACAACGGGTACACCCAATGCTGTCAATAATATGATGCCTTACCTTGGGCTTAAGTTTATCATTGCCATCCAAGGGATTTATCCCCCTCGTCCATAAGCCTTGTTTTATCAACCTTTTAGCTAATCATAACTACTATGGAACAATTAATTGGCGAGATTCGCATGTTTACAGGCACTTATGAGCCTTCTGGATGGTGCTGGTGCGATGGGCGTAGCATGACCATCGCAGACAATCAAGTTCTTTATGCCGTTATTGGAACAACTTATGGAGGAGATGGGGTCAGAACCTTCAATTTACCCAATCTCAATGGGCGTACCCCGCTTGGCACAGACGCTAACATCCCAATTGGGGCAACAGGCGGTGCGAATCAGGTAACGTTGAATGCCAGTAATATGCCCCCCCATACCCATGCAGGCAGTGGTAAAGTAAAAGTGAGCGGCGAAACCGCAACGCTTTCAAATCCTAAGGATGCGTATTGGGCTGCAACACCGGGAGACTCGGAGTATGCCCCTTCCCCTGCGGCAGGTATAACCTTAGCCAAGCCTGCAATCGCAGCACAGCTTACCAGCACAGGGACTGCAACCCCTACGTCGGTGGATATTCGTCAACCTTTTCTCACAGTTGGGTATATCATTGCTGTGGAAGGATATTTTCCGACCCAAGACTAATTAAAATTGGCTTTACTATACCTTTTTAAAAAAGTTAAAACTATGATAGAGCAGATAATTGGCGAAATCCGTTTGTTTTGCGGTAATTACGCCCCCGAAGATTGGGCATTTTGCAATGGCCAACTTCTACAAGTTGCACAATATGGCGCCCTCTTTTCGATTATCGGAACGGCTTATGGGGGCGATGGGCGAACCACTTTTGCCCTTCCAGACTTCCGAGGGCGTATTCCAGTAGGGGTTACAGAACCAAGTAAACGTGGGCAAAAAGGAGGTAGCGAAACGGCAAGCCTCCGTGCAGAACACCTCCCTGCACACACCCATAGCTTAGAAGTATTGCTGAATGTGAGTAATGCAACGGGAACCCTAACAACGCCTGTTGGAAATTATCCTGCTAAAACAGGATCTTTCGACAAAGAGTACAATACGGCTTCTGATACTTCAATGAAGGCGGATATGGTGGAACTTACCCTGAAACCTACAGGACAAGGTGCGCCTTTTAACCTAATGCAACCTGCCCAAGTGGTCAACTTCATTATTGCTTTAGAAGGCAACTATCCTCAAAGATGGGATTAACACAATGATACAATGCCACCTGTTTTGATCCTTATTTCAAAACAAGTGGCATTGTAAACTCATACAAATTACCCTTTATTCATTTAATCATTTATTTTCCCAATACCTATGAAAAAACGGTTTCTATACGCCACTTTTATTTTAGGCATTTTGGGTCTTGCTTCGGCATTACCCTTGCAAGCGCAAAGTATTTCACTACATGATGGCGGCAGCGGATGCTTTCCGGGCGTTCAAACCTTAAGCTTTGGCTCAAGCGACGGTGGCTCCCCTGCCCGTAATATTTACACCGGAAACGTATCTATTCCCGGTTCTTCTCCTGATCCATATGCTGCACGGGTTATCTTTGAGGCGGGATCATGGAAAGTTCAGGTATTCGATGGTGGATGGAATACGATTGCCTCGAGTGCCATTACATCATCTCCCAACCCACCTAATTTGACCTATGGCGCATGGGCGGATGTGGGGGATTGTGAGCCGCTTAGCCAGTTTGATGGTACTGGTACCCAAACCAGTTTGCCTGTCTCGCTCGTATCGGCAACAGCAATTGTTGAGGCCCAATCCGCCACACTTCAGTGGACGACCGTGCAAGAAATCAACAACGATCGTTTTGTGATTGAGCAACAAACAGTACAAGGCTGGAAGCCTGTTGGTGAACTTAAGGGGCAAGGGAGCGCCATTGGACAAAATAATTATGTGTTTACGGTGTCAAATTTGCCTTATGGACAACACGTGTTCCGCATTGCCCAATACGACCGCAATGGAAGTGTAAGTCATAGCCGTCCGATTTCGGTATATGTGGAATTAACCAAAGCGTTTGCACTTTCGGAAGCCTATCCGAATCCGTTTAATCCCCAAACGAATTTTACGCTTGCGGTTGCGCAAACCCAGATGGTACAGATTCGCCTGTTCGACTTACAGGGGCGTGAAGTGGCTATCCTTCATAACGGGTCCTTAGCTGGGCAAACCACACACACGTTTTCCTTCAACGGGCACAGCCTAGCTTCTGGCAAGTATTTCGCACGGGTGCAAGGCGAGCATTTCATCGCCCATAAACAGCTGGTGCTGATGAAGTAAATTTCTCCAATCATAAAGAGAACGAAGGCAAGTTTCTTAAAAAGAGAACTTGCCTTTTTTGTTTTAAGCCCTTTTTGGTGTGTAAGTGTTTTTATTCGTCCCACGCAATGAGGGTTTAGTCCCAAATATGTTTCATTTTTTGTTCTAAGTTTTTATTAATGTAAACCTTGATCAAAAAACCCTTATTTAATCAAGCTAATATAGTCAATACTGCCTCATTTAGTCTTAAACCAAAATGTGTGTGGCTTTCATAATGTATAGGCAAATCGCATGGAAGTGTTCATGTCTATCAATAATGAAATATAATCATTTTTCCTTATACAAACAGATGATCTTGAGACAGATACATGGGAAAATGGAATGTATTAATTGTATATGGTTTGTGATAACGGTGATAGCTGCTTTTACCCTTTTGAAAAGACAATAAATAACCATACCGTTCTGATTTAATCACAATAAAAGAAAATCGTAAAAAAGATAAACGCATTGTTCGGTTTTACAATGCGTTTATTTGTGACTAAAATACGTGGGTAAATAGCGACAGATATGACAGGCCTATTAAAAAAATATGTACAAGAGGTTGCTTTCTTTCTGCATCCATTTAGGCAATCTAACAGGCCATGTGGAAGGAAGTCCTGAAATAAAAGGTTTTCTACCTTCCATAAGTGGCCGCTATTTGGTCAGAACAATGCTTCTGGTTTGAGAGATACCCTCCATGCTCAGGCGGACAAAGTACACACCGCTCGAAAGATCCGAAGCATCCAATCTGGCTTGGTATCGTCCGGCTGTTTGAAAACCTTTCGAAAGGGTACGTACTATCCGGCCCGTAACATCATAAACCGACAGCGTGACTTCACCAGCTTTTTGGAGGCTATAAGCAATGGTAGTCGTTGGATTAAATGGATTAGGATAGTTGGGCTCCAAGAAAAAGGCCGTAGGAAGCGATGTCTCATTCCCTTGATGGGTTGGCGTAGCAAGAATAAACTCCACCCATTCGGATGCATCTACGTTTCCGTCACCATTTCCTGCAGGTGCTTGAGCAGAAAGCGTCCCTGCATTGGCAGTTCCAAATTTTGTAACTGCCAGATAAATCTTCGAAGGGATACTACCAAGCTCTGACGCAATGTCTATGCTGCCTTCCAAAATGGTCCCTGATGATTGTTTTAGTGAAGCCCCAGTCTTGGTGTTCCCTGCACCATCAAACCAGCCTGCCCAATTATTGTCTTGCTCGTTTGCCAAAAAACGTGACCAAGTAGCCACTTGACCGCTTTTACCCCAAGGGCTTGCCTTCATAGCACCGGGGCTATCTGCAACAAAAATAAACACATCTCCACCCGCTGTTGCGGCCTTTGTGGATGCCACATACAGGGTCGCGCCATTCCAATGTGCGTGTAGATCTAAGCCGCCGTTCGAGGCAATTTGCGTCGCTACGGCGTCTTTTGTTCCGTCCATGGTATAAGTAACCATTGGGGGAGGTGTACCGCTATTTCCGGAAATCGTGATCGTGAAGTCCTGGCCACCATTGTTGTTCCACGTATTGTCATTGTAATTAAGAACAAACGCCAAACGCTCCACCACTTGAGCCGAATTATTAAATGGCCCGATAGTTAGGGTAAGCTTCTTCTCGGCATCTGGGCCAATAAAGGGTGTTTGTACCGCTGGTCCTGTGCCACCAAAGAGCAACGATGCTGTAGGTTGATAGGCGCTATGGGGTGTTTGCCACGTAGAACCGACGGGGTTTACCCCCCAGTGCAATTTTGCTCCTTGGGTGGCATTGGTAACCGTAATGGTGATTACATCGTCTTTGGTAGGGTTTTGCGGCGACCAAGAGACAGAGCTACTCCCCGTATCACCACCGCCAGAACTTGCTCCGATCCATACATGCTGGATATCGGTTTTCTTGACAAAGCCTTTGGTATCGGTGGCTTCTACATAATAATCAATCAAAACATCGGTAAGACCTGTAATGGTTGCACTATACCGACTCGCACGTAAGGTAGGCAAGGGATTGGTCTGGGCATTAGGCATACTCACAACACCCATATCCAATATCTGCCATTCGTTCACCTCTGCACCTCCGGCATAGGTTTCATTATGTTTGCTGGCAAGGCTGTTTGTTCCATCTTTGTCAGTTCGATAATATAATTTTACCGACGAAATGCCGCTCATGTCATAAGCAAACGTCCAGATTTCGGGATTACTGGCTTGGGTCTTTTCCCATTCTCTACCGCCCGGATTGTAGGCTTCTCGCTGAGGAATCCAGACTGTAGGTGGGGTAGCATCTGTTCCGCTTTTTGCGACGGGGTCTGCAAGTTGAATGGCCAAGTTCGTTCCACGAGTAGGAGCCGAGTCCCAGATTTCGGTTCCATCCCAATACCAATAATCAGATGCTTGAGCGGTCATCATATGCCGCCAAGCTTCATTCAGATTGGGGTGGTTGTTATTAACCTGCTGGGCGGTTTCGAGTACGTTTTTGGCTGCTGTGATAACAGCCCATGAATTCCGGTCGTGGCTATACCCCGTGCCGTCCCAATCGGCATTCCACTTTTTAAACTCCGGATCACCATTATCGGCACCACTCCAACTTCCATCTTCCACATGGATCACGTCGGTAGGACTTGGGGGGAATTGCTCTAAATAATCCTGAATAGTTGTGCATTGAAAGCGTCCCGGATTGGCCTTGGCCCAGTCCACAAATGATTGGAAATTACCACCATAATATCCTTCCGATCCGCCCCCATAGTTATCGCCATCATGGTGCAAAACCACCAAGATGGGGTGGTTTGGGTCGGTATTATAGGGGGCCAACTGGCTCATCACAAGGTCATAGTTCAATGCACCAAACCCACCACGACCATCTTCGTTACCCAAATAACGGCTGGTTGGCACCACAATGAGCCGTGTACTCTGGCCGGTTGCCGGGTTGACATACTCGGCGAAATGTGGGCGATGCCCCCAAGCCGCAGAAATTTTGGTGGGAGCCCAAAGGCCATTCAATTGGGCCCAGTCTCCTGGATCGGCATTTACTTGGTCGGCTTTATTCACTTCGTATAGGTTCCCATTTTTCGTCCAAGGGTAACCTATAGCTGCACGGTCAAAGTGCACATTATCCACCAATGCCCATTGAATGCCCTCGTCCACCAATGCAGGAATCATGCGCTTTGAGAAGGCATTCTCCGGTGGGAAAATCCCTTTAGAATAAGTGCCACCAAAGGCAGAGACAGAGATGTTTTTGTGTAATTGTATTTGACGCCGGATATCTTCATATTCGATTAGACCCATAAGGGGGTGATAATATCCAAAGCCAATCATATCTAATCGTGAGTTACCTCTTGCGGTCTTGAGTTGAACCCCATCTCGGTATGGTGTTTTCCAATTCGCAAAATTACCATTTCCTGCGGCCTCCAGTCCGTTTAAATTCTCTATGAGCGAACCCGAAAAACTGACTGAAGCGCCGCAATTTGCCAGCCCGGCATCTGCGGCCTTCTGTATGGCATTTTTTGGCCACCAAGTATAAGGTCCTGTCCGCTGATTATGGATATCTTCTACACGGTAGCTGTATCTGTTCGCCGCGTCTGTCTGTCTCACGGTTTCTCCCGGCCAATAAATCGGCTGGTGCATATGCCATAAGAAGGCAATATAAATGGGTGGGTTTGAAGTTGTTTGAACGGCTTCCTCTGGACTGTTTTGGCCCCATAGGAAGTAGGGCGACAGCATAAATAGAAGCAGGGACGATAATCTATACATATGAAAGCGCTTACATTTTGTTTGAAAAAAGAAGGGGAATTTCACCCCTGATTTTTTGTGCGGGTAGAGGGACTCGAACCCCCACGGGTCTCCCCACCAGATCCTAAGTCTGGCGCGTATACCAATTCCGCCATACCCGCTACTCTCATAAACAATATAGGAACACAAGGCGTTTTTTTCCAAATGATCATTGGCGCAAAAGATGGTTTTCAGCATTTCTAAACAGTATGGAGTTTTGTCGGAACAGAAACGGATTGCCTCCTTCGTCGTTGCATATACAATTCGCTTAAAACCTAAAAGCGCTTTCTGTTTGTTGTCTTACCTTTGGTAAACCGTTTCTTTAACCAATCAAAACGTATATGGAAACCAATGTAAAAAAGTTCTTCATCGTTCTTGTGGCCCTACTTGGCTTTACGGGAATACTACAAGCCCAAAGTCCATATGCCGATAGCAACAAGGCAGGCATGTTGGATGGTGGAAAAATGTGGACTTTCGATAACCCGCCACTTACTTATTTTCGGGATACCTATGGATTTAATCCCGACGCCGCTTGGTTCGAAAAGGCAAGGCTTGGGGCGCTACGTTTCGCTACTTATTGTTCCGCTTCGTTTGTTTCGCCTAATGGCCTCGTAATGACCAATCATCACTGCGCCCGCGAGAGCCTCGTTAAGGTTAGTGGGGGGTCTGGTATGGTTGAAAAAGGATTTGTAGCAAAAATGGGTAAAGAAGAGGTGAAAGTGCCTGACCTGTTTGTTGAACAACTAATTGAAATTAAGGACGTTACCGACCGAGTTAATGCTGCCGGTTCTAGTGCAGCCAATGACGCCGCCCGAGATCAGGCAAAATCACAAGCAGCCTTGCAATTGGAAAAAGACCTTAGCGCAAGTGCGGGAGAAGGGCGTCGTGTTCAGGTAATTCGTATGTATAGTGGTGCAAAATACACCGCTTATACATTTCAAAAATATGATGATATTCGTCTGGTGATGGCGCCAGAATTGGACATCGCTTATTTTGGAGGAGATGCTGATAACTTCACGTTCCCACGGTTCAACTTAGACATGGCCTTTTTCCGGGCCTATGGAAAAGATGGTAAGCCTTTAGCAACACCCAATCATTTCCCCTTCTCGAAAAATGGGACCAAAGCCGGAGACGCGGTCTTTACGCTGGGTAATCCGGGAACCACGAATCGCTTACAAACGGTTTCCATCTTAGAATACCGCCGCGATATTGCCATGCCTGCGCAAGTAGGTCTCTTCAAAGACGGTCTAGCCGTATTGAAAAAATATTGGGATCCAAATGACGAAGAAAAAATGGACGAATATTTTGGATACTCTAACAGTTGGAAAGCCCTTAATGGTCGCCTCGCTGGTATGCGGGATCCGGTACTTTTAGACCGTAAGCGGGATGCGGAAGCCCAGATGCTAGCAGCCATTAACAATTCGGAGGCACTAAAGGCCAAGTACGGGTCTCTTATCTCTGATATTGCGGCCATTCAGCAGCAAAAGCGCGAACAAGGTCCGTACATTGCGGGATTATATGGGGTCGCAAACGGCTTCCCCTTTGAATCTAATCTGATGAAACGGGCGTTCTTAGGCACTACGTACAAGACCACGAACAATGCACAGCTTAAAGCAGCGTTGGATGGCTTGAAAGATGAAAACCCTAAAATGGAAGAAGAATTGCTGACCATCCGGTTTGCAATGATGGAAAAATGGCTTGGCCGAGATCATGCACTGGTGAAAGTTGCTGGGATGACTACGGGGGTTTCTCCTGCCGAGGCTGCTCGTAAGATGCTGGCCGCTTCTAAATTGGCCACAAGCTCCGGATTTGCTGAAGAAATGGGTGGAGACTGGGCAAAAAGCAGCGACCCTGCTGTGGTTTTGGGACGAGCACTTGGCGAAGCATTTATAGCCTTCACAGGTAAATTAGGCCCACTCAATGCACGTGAACGTGAGCTACTTGGCCAACTTGCAAACGCCAAATTTGGCATTTACGGCACTGCAATCCCACCAGATGCAACGTTCTCGCTGCGAATTTCCGACGGTGTGGTATCGAGTTATGAATACAATGGAACCACAGCAGCGCCTTATACCACCTTTTACGGATTAATGGACCGCTACCATAGTATGGATGGCAAAGGCGAATGGAAACTTCCGGCAAGGTGGCAAAAACTTCCTGCCGACCTAGATTTGGCTACACCATTTAACTTCGTTTCTACGAACGACATCATTGGTGGGAACTCTGGTTCCCCGTTGGTCAATACAAACCTAGAAGTGGTGGGCTTGGCTTTTGACAGCAACATAGAAGGTCTTCCCGGTGAGTTTATCTATGTGAATACCTCCAATAGGACGGTATCAGTGGACTCTCGCGCCATGGTTGAGTCTTTAGATAAGATATTTGATTTAGATCGGATTGCACAGGAACTTCGTACCGGAAAATATTTCGATACCGAAGCCGCTGCCGATGCTTCTATGCGTGTAGGGGTAAAACAAACACAAAAAGATAAAAAGAAATAAACGACTATACAGGCTTCATAGCCTCTTGGTTGAAGTTAAGGCGGGTGTTATGCTTACATCCGCCTTATATTTTTAAGGCTGCTTTGATCCATGGAAAATCATCTACCGAAGCAAGGGGGTGTACTCCTTGAATCTGTTGTTGCATGATGCCAAATACTGGTTTCTTTAGCTGTACGGCCAATTCTAGTGCATGGTATTCTGGTGTATGTGCTTCTGGTTGGGTGAACAAACAAACGTTTGCAGTGGCAGCAACCAGTTTGGCGCGTTCAAATTCGTCGTGTTCATAAGGGCCATGTTGCATGGGGAACGAAGAAACCATCAGGCCACCTTGCCGAACCGATGCCATCGCTTGCGACCGTATGTTGTTGTTGACACGTGATAGGCCGCTACTCGCCCACATAACCGATGGATGCCCAGAAGTTGAGCAAATTTTATGTACTACAGTGTCAAAACCCGTCTGTAGGCCAGCCATAAGGACCAGATTTTCTTGAAGCAAAAAGCGAACAACATCTTGTGCCAGCTCAAAATGATGTGATTCAAGATTGGGGCGGCCAAAAAGGCCAATGAGGGGCTGATTTAGCAAAGCCACATTACCATATCCATACAAAATATTAGGTTTAGGGCTGCCTTCAAGCATTTCAAGTCTTACTGGCCAAGTGGGTGTATCCCAAGAAAATAGCTCCACCTGCATGTTAAAAAGCCGAGAAACACGATCATAAGCCGCCGCAAGTTCAGGCTCAAAAAAGGCACGATCTTTAAGTTTGCGTATCAGGTTTTCTCGATTGGCAACGCCTTTTAATCGGATATATGCTTGTTCGTATGGCATGTTTAAAAGTGCCGAATACGAAGGAAAAGCCTTCACTACTTTTCGGGCGCTTATCCGACCAATGCCCTCCAAGCCTTCTAACGATAATATCCACGAAAGCCGATTCTTTTTATCTTCAAGACTTGATTCGTTCATTGTATATTCATATTTTAGTAAACATCTTGATTATAAACCTCACCCGATCCCATTGAAAACGATCCTATTATTCGATCAACTTGAGGGCAACTACCTGTTCCTTAAAGATTTGGTGTCTTCGTCTGACGCTGAAGAAATCAAACTTGACTGGACTTCTTCTTTTCGTGAAGCCTTGAATGCACTGGAACAAGGCTTATATGACCTCTACCTGCTCAGCTATGAAAGTGGAGGGTTGCAACTGCTTCATGCTGCACGTAAAGATAAAGAAAGAATTCCCGCTTTGCTAATCCAACGCTATAACGACGAAAGGATGGTACAGCGGGTTCATGACTTAGGGGCACTTGGGTGTTTGTCTATGGATGGCATTAGGTTACAACCGCTCCGCTCTTTGCTCCACACTAGTTTGCGTCAGGCAGATGCCATTAGGGCGGTGTCGGAAGGAGACGAACGGCTACGTCTTGCCCTGAAAGCGGCCAGAATGGTGGCTTGGGATTGGGATGTACCAAAAGATGAGTTACGCTATTCGTCCGAACCATCCATGGTCACTGGACGTATCTCTTATGGATTAAGGCATAAATTTATAACGTTTCTCTCTTATGTCCACGAAGAAGATCGTGAAGCCGTAAACCAATCTATCCAAAATATACTGGTTTGGGGTTCGGACTATGATTTTGAATACCGCATTCGGGCATCGGATGGTAAAGTGCGGTGGGTACGTTCTGTTGCTAAGGTTTTCAGAAGTGCGGAAGGCGATCCGTTGCGCATGACTGGAATTGTGATGGATGTGACCGAGAAGAGGGAAGCGGCAAATCAGATTTTGCGCATGAATGAACTTCTCGAAGCCCGTGTACAATCACGTACTGCTGAATTAGAAGCTTCGAATAAAGAATTAGAAGCATTTGCCTACTCTGTTTCACACGATTTAAGGGTGCCACTTCAGGCAATTTATGGGTTTCTTGAGATTTTGATGCAAGGGCGGGCTAATGAAGAAAAACAGCAGGAATATCTGCAAAAAGTAAAACGGAATGCGGAACGTATGAATGCCTTGATTGATGACTTGCTGGCTCTTTCACGGGTTACGCGCACTAAATTGGAGCAAGATTGGATTGATCTATCCGAGATGGTGAAAAGTATTCATCGGGATATTCAATTTTCTGCCAAAGGTCGCTGGGTTCACTTAGATGTTCAAGAATCCATCGGGGGTAGATGCGACGCCAGTATGATCAAAATCGCTTTGGAGAATCTAATAGGCAATGCGTGGAAATATACTGGCAAGACCTTGGATCCATTCATCATTTTTGGGACCTTTCATATAGAAGATAAAATGGTCTATTTTGTGAAAGACAATGGAGATGGCTTTGATCGGCGTGCTGCCGACAAATTGTTTCAACCTTTTCAACGTTTCCATACCGAAAGGCAGTTTACCGGCACGGGCGTGGGGTTGGCCACCGTTGAGCGGGTTATTACCCGTCATGGCGGGGAAATTGATTCGTTTTCGGAACCGGGAAAAGGTGCGAGTTTCTTTTTTACGCTTCACGAAGCCCTTCCGGACCGCTCCAAAATAAAGGGTGCGTTGGATAAAATATCTCCTGTCATTGAATTGGCTTAGTAGTATGGGAAATAAACAAACGGGTGACCAGGGCGAGGAAGTTGCCGAAGCGTTCCTTCATAAAAAAGGATTCCAGATTCTCCACCGGAATTATCGCGTGGGACATTTAGAACTGGATTTGGTTTGCCGCTCTCCAGATGCCCTTTTTTTGGTCTTTGTGGAAGTTAAGACCCGTAGAACGGTTCAGTTTGGCCATCCTGCCGAGGCCATTGGATCCGTGAAACGGGATCGTTTGATTCGGGCTGCTGAATTATATCTGCACCTCCATCGTTTGGAAGAGACGAGATGTCGCTTCGACGTTGTTTCCATTGTCATGCAGAAAGGGCAAGCGGTTCAAATTGAGCACTATGAAGATGCCTTTTGGGCAAATTAAACCCCGTATGTATCAACAACTTTCCATTCCCTTTGGCGTCGTTAAGGCCAACGAAATGAATGTACCCATGATTTTGGTGCATGGAGGCGCTTGGGATATTCCTTTCGGTGAGACGAGGATGCACGAAGAAGGCATGAGGATGGCTTTGGATCGTGGTAGAAGACTGTTATTGCAAAACAAAAAATGTACATCGGTTGTTCGGGAAGTCATAACCTTGCTGGAACGACACCCAGCCTTCGATGCTGGCATTGGGGCTGTGTTTAATAGAGATGGAGAAGTGGAATTAGATGCTGGGATTATGTGTGGCGAAACAGCTGCATACGGAGCCGTAGCTGGTGTCAAAACCATACAACATCCTATCCAAGTGGCCTTTCGACTGATGGAAGAGGGGCGGGGACAAAATCGGTTTTTGGTTGCGGAAGGCGCAGAACGTTTCGCAGCCGCCAATGGTTTTCATCCGGTTAAGCCAGATTATTTTCACACAGTCCGCGAGCAGAGAAGATATGAACAACTGCTCCTCGATACCAGTTTTCATACCAGTACTGCTTTTTCGGGAAATGCAATGCCTCGTGGAACAGTAGGATGTGTGGTTCGTGATGCATTTGGCAACTTGGCAGCTGGTACTTCTACGGGAGGAGCGCCGTTCACCCTTGCTGGTCGGGTAGGCGATTCTCCTATCCCAGGAGCAGGCTTTTTTGCTGACGAACTGGTGGCGTGTAGTGCTACAGGTTGGGGAGAAGGTATTTTGGGGGTACAGCTAAGTAGTCGGATAGCTTTTCAGGTTTCCGCCCAACAACCTCTTGCCGAAGCCGCAGTACAAGCATTACGACACCTCTTCCAAAAACATCAGAAGGGGCAAAAGATTGAGGCAACTGCTGGCATCATTATATTGGATCGCTACGGAAACGGTGCATGGGCCTATTCAACCCCACGAATGGCAAGAGGAGGTTGGCAGAAGCAAGGAGCCATTTGGACCGCTATTTGAGCCGCTTCTCACAAAAAAAGGCCGGATTTTGTGTGTTCCAGCCTCTCCGAAATGCAATATCATTTTAGGCACAAAAGTCGTCTCGGAACCGCTCAGAAAATCCGTTTAATAGGGATTTGACCCGCTCTAAATCCGTTGCACGGACAATTAAACCAGCATGATAACGGTTGTCATGCATCCGCCAGACGATTTCGGGGTCGGTATAAGCACTATAATCCGGATGTTCTACTTTAGATAGGGTAATCAGGATACCGCCGTATTCTTTTCTGATTTTTGGAAGCTGATATTGCTCATCCTCGTGCAAACATTCCAACTTCCCCCATTCTTCCCATAGATTAATCCCCGCAGAAGCTTCGATCATATCGGCAATGTGTGCACCACCGACACGGGCAGCGGTTTCTAAAAAATAAAATTCGCCATCTGCATGTGCTCTGATAAACTCGGTATGGGCAACGCCATTTTTAAGCCCCATTGTTTTCTGAATGGTCTTGTTGTATTCGCGCAGGGTCTTGTCCACCTCACTTTTGTATAAGACATTATGACTACAGAAAACCCCACCGCCTTGTGTTACGGCCAAAGGTGGGTTCTCGTATTGGTGTACCAATTGAAAAATGGCTTTACCGTTTACAAAAATAGAATCCACATGGAAAATGTCTCCCGGAATAAATTGCTCAATCAGAAAGTTCGATTGTTCATCGCCAAGGCTGTGGATAACGGCCCATAATTCCTCGGTGGTATAAACCTTTTTAATTCCCATAGAACCCGCTTCCGAACGAGGTTTCACAACCCACGGACCTGGAACACGGCTTGCAAAATCGGTCACGGTTTGATAATGTAGGGCATGGATGAACGGTGGAACCAAAATATGGTGGGCTTGTGCCCGTTCGCGCATGGCCAACTTGTCGCGAAAGAAGCGGGTTTGGGTTGTGCCCAATCCTGGAATACGAAGGTGCTCCCGGAGTTCAGCCGCTTTCTCGACATCTAAATCATCGAGCGGAACAATTTTGTCTAACTTCTCTCTTCTGGCTAAATGACTGACGCCTTTAATCACATCCGGCATGTGCCATTTATGATTGTCGTCTGCGATATAAAAAACATCGTCAATAGATGCCCAGGGCCAGGGTTCGTTTTTGATAGAGAGTGAGGTCAGCAACAAGACGCGCCAGCCCTGCGCTTTTGCTGCTTGAATAAAGCGTGCGCCCTTAAAATAACTGGCCACACAAAGAATGGTTTTTTGGTGCATGAAGGTGCGTGTTGGGTATGATAAATAAAAAGGATAGGGTTGTTTTAAGCAAAAATTGGGGTCAAAAAAACAATATTTAAGGGGTCGCCGGATCTGTTTTCTGAAAAACGGATTTTAAAAAACGCATGACAAACAAGTTGTTCCAATACCAATTATGCTCTGCGGCGGGATCAAAGGGAACGGATTTCCAGCCGACCGGGATGTTTTTGTCTTGGAGCATTTGTAAAAAATACTCACATCGTTCGCGGTTCCCGCGCATCCCATCAAAGGGGGTACTGGCTACCCAGAAGGTGATTTTGCGTAATTTTTCGAGTTTTTCCCCATTAGACTCCAAAATAAGATCGGTAGGATTCCATTGATGCATCAGTTTTGCATCTCTTGGGGAACCCAATGCGGCATCAAATAGGCGTGCAGACCGCCAAACGCCGTCTTCCGGCTCAGGGTATCGTGGGTCGTTTTGATCCGGCCACATCATCGTACCGTCGTATATCCCGACATGGTGGAAAAAAGTGGGCACACGTGCCGCAATCATGCTCACCGTATAACCGCCCAGTGAAAACCCAGCACCAAGGCGAAGCCCTTTTTTGCTCAAAGGCCATCGGGTTTCCACATAGGGAAACAATTCCTGCGTCATATACTCCCAGAATTTCCCAGTTCCCAGCCCTTTTAATCCTCGTTCCCATTTCCCTGCCATATCAATTCCCAAAGAAGGGACATGATTGTTATTGCTATTGAGGCCTGGTAGAATGGCAATGACAGGCGGAAGGATACCCGCTACAATCAACTGATCCAACAGCTCAATGGTAGTAACCATTTTACGCGAGCCGTCTTCCGACATGTTTACATATTCACGTTCATGGCCCCTAAATAAATACAGCAACGAGGTCTCCTGAGGGTACATCGGATGGCCGTAATAGGGCGGCTCATAAACATAAAAATTTTTATACACCCGCAGCGCATTGGATTTTAGCCGGATGGTTTTTAGGCTGCCGTGCAAGTGCTGTCGGTGGCGGGTGAGTATTTCTTCTTCGGTCATACACAGAGGATTGAGGGTATCTATGAAGCGTAAAGGGTGACTTGGTGTATCTCGATAATTTAGTAAGTTGGTTTCTTTGATGGTGAAAGCCAACACCTTTGCCCACTCCTTTTTGCCCATACAAACAAAATGGCTACACAATTTCCCCCAAAGGCCTCATACCTCTTGCAAGATTTGGGGCCGAAGTGCCAAAATGGCATTCCGGAGGAAGTTGGGTAAAACGCTGTTATAGGTCTTTAGTAAATAATTCGGATCGTATAAATGGCTCATTATCCGTTGGTACTTGGCTTCCCCAAAGTTTTCTTTTATGGCCTGTTGGCGTTCAGGTTGAATAAAGTGCCAAGCCATGCCAGGCGGGTCTGCTTCGGGATGAAATTGTACCCCTATCATTTCGGGGGTAATCCGAATGCCCATTACAGCACGCTCTAAGGGGACATGTGGACGTTCTTGTTCAATGCACAATATTTCTGCTCCCAAACCTGCAAGGCGTTCCCAATCAGGCTGAATCACTTGCCATTTCCGGAAGTCTGCAATGTAGAAAGGGTCATCGAGCCCTTCAAAAATGACTTCCCTTTTTCCGGCCTCGGTGAGCGAACAGGAGAAAATACCAAATGACTCTCCTTTTCGTGGGACAACTTTCGCCAGTTTGAAAAACCGAACGGCCATTTGGAAGGAATGACAAATAAAAAAGACATGCTTCCGGGCTTCTGGCTCATGGTCTAAATTGTAGGCCCATACATCTCGTATCCATTCAAAATATTTTTCCTCCCAGTCGGTTCCTTCTCCGTCATAAGGACTTCCGGGACCGCCGGACGAGATATAAATGTCATAAGAAAGATCCGGTACTTCGTTACGGGCACGAACATCAAAAATGTCATAATCCAATAGAACATTTTCTATTTCACCGGACTGTAGCTTGACCATCGTCCGGATGCAGTTCAATCCCAAATTGGGATGATTGTTGTTCATGTCCAGTATCGCCACCCGGAGGGGCTTTGTACTGAGGGACTCCATATCGTTTTGTTTAAATGCAAGGAGGATTCGGGGCGGGCCAATCCAATAAACCTACATAAAAGCAGGGCATACAGGCAAGCCGTACGCCCTTAATTCTCCACGAATCAATCGGATGTTAATTTGGATCCCATAAAAAGGGTTTCCATTTTAACTATACCGTAGGATAAAGGTGGGCAGCGACCCTGCACCAGCGGTGACATTCGCTAAATTTGAAGATGAAATACGGGTTAGGCACCCTCCCATGAGTGGGCCGTTCACATAGGGATCCAAGTCCACAACCACAGGAACCATCTTCCATTCCTTTTCGACAAACATGAGGTATGGTTCACGATGAATATCCACCACTTCTTGTACGACATATGGACCATTTGTGATGGCGTCATGAATCGCATCGTCCCACTCGCTCTGGCTTGCCGAGAAGCCGAGGGTGACGCCTTTGCCACCATATTCATCATTGGGTTTAATAACGAAGAATTGCTTATTGGCGCGAACAAATGGAACCAAATCTATGGGTAGCCCACGGAATTTGGTCTTACGTTCTTTGAGGATACGGGTCCAAGGAATATGTTGACGAATGGCTTCTGCTTGTTCGATGGTAAGCACACGGGTGTAGGACTCGTCGGTGAGGAATTCAAAAATAGATTTTTTATGCACCAACTTAGACCGGAATGTGTTTAGGTAGCACGTTTTTTGTTGACGATACCCTTCGAGATAATTTTTGCAGTCATCTTTGATATCATAATATTCATTCATCAATAAACGACGATAAAGAATGTCAATTTTACGGCCATTTGCATAAATCCAACCATCTTTGATGTCTAAATCTTTGGGATGAGCAATCTCGCAAGGAAAGCCCATTCGTTCCAGATAAGCTTTGGTCAGGTTAAACTCATGAATAGTGGGGACATCTAAGTGGTCCACAATACAGAACGTAGGCCGTTCTTCGGTACCGTCGAATTCCTCGTGGTATGCCCGCAACATCGCTTGAATGGTATGTTCTAATGGCGATATATAACGAACGGGAAATTGTTTCTCGAAAGCGCTAAAAATGGGAAGTTTTTTGTAAACCTTGTGCAAATGATGGTTATACGCCAGCCCAGCAGGGCTTTCTCCATTCAACTCCACAAATTTAAACCCGTGCTCGGTCACAAACGAATCCATGCGCGAAAGCACTGAAAAACGTGCAATTTTGGTTGGAATCGCGGCCAGTTCTATTTCCCAATCCTCCATGCACAAAATGTTTTTGAGGATGTGTTCGTCATTGAAAAAAGCTCTTGCAATACTAATTACGGCCTGCCGGAAGAGATAAATGACATCCTGCATTCGCGTATAAGTACTCTCGGTAATGAAGGCAGGGCGTAAAGTGGTGGTGAGGGGACGGTCTCCGAACAGGGTTTCTTCCTGTTGTTGCAAATCAGCCAAGAGGGTGAGTTGTGCTTCAGCCGAAGCAAGATCAGCGGAAATAAGCCCGTGATAGTGGTTGATGGCTTCGTATAACCGTTGTTGCATGGGACTGGTGGTCGCTTTAAATGGTTAAAAAATAAGCGGGGGCTTGGAGCCCCCTTCCAATAATTAGAAACCTTTCTTGTCTAAGGCTTTTCCAGGGGAAAACGCAAGAGGCTTACGCTTGTGGCTCAAGACCTTTTCGGCCATAAACTCGGCCATATGGGTCACAATCCATTCAAAGTTTTCGTGACCGACCGAGTGGTAGTCACCATCTGGTGCTGGATTCATAAAGTCAATCGCATACGGAATACCGTCCCGAACCGCAAATTCGACCGTATTAAGGTCGTACCCCAAGGCATTACACAGCGCCAATACATCCCTTTCTAAACGCGCATGTAGGTCTGGTGCAATAGGCTCCTGTGGTACATCTTTGTACCTTAAATGATGCGGCGCTCCAGGGTTATACCGCATGATGTGTACTTTTTTCCTGCCTACACCATAACAGCGGAAATATTCGGTAAATTCAATTCCTTCTTGGTACATCATGCAGTCTGTGCCAGACGCATTGTATGCAGTAAAAAATTCTTCGGGATTGTTGACCTTGGTAACACCACGCCAACCACCGCCGTCGTGTGGCTTCATAAAGGCTGGAAATCCAACATAATCAAATACCTTTTGCCAATCCAATGGATAGTTAAGGTTGCGGAAAGAGGTGGTCTGCGTATTGGGCGGATGTTGGTTGTGGGGGAGAATGACTGTTCGGGGAACGGCAACCCCAACTTGTTGGGCAACAAAATTATTGATAAACTTATCGTCGGCACTCCACCAAAATGGATTATTAATAACGTAGGTACCTTTTATGGCCGTTGCCTTTAGATACGAGCGGTAAAAAGGGACTTCGTGGGAAATACGATCGAGGATTAGGTCGTAAGCCGGCGCTTCATCCTGTGAAAAGGCGTCTAAATTACAAAACTCGGCAACCACGCCACGGTCCCCATAATGTTCGTTGATATAGGGGATTAACGCGTCCGGAAAGGTGGTTTCCATTCCACGTAAAATGCCAATTTTTTTTGGAACAGAGGAAATTGATTTTTTTGCCATGACCAAGTGTGTAGGGTGAGTAGTTCAAAGTTGCATCTGATGATATATGAAGTAGATGCCAATGGGCGCGTGAAGGTTGCCCTATTTTCCATATTACAACCTCTTTTGTCTCCCTGCAAGCCCTAATCCGGATGTTTTTTAAAGATTTTGGCCAAAAGCGTGAAAAAATATACGAGGCAGAAGCATACATCGAGGAAAACGAATAGGAAAAATTATGCTTGTGTTTTGAGAGGATACTTAGTAGCTTCTAGTTATTGTCTCATTTATTGCTTGTTATGAAAAACAATTCACGCCTATTCATTGGACTTGTAATGGCCGTTTTTGCTTTGATCTCTTATTTTGGATCGAGTAGCTACAACCCTGTAACAGGGGAAAAACAGCATGTTAGTATCACGCCAGATCAGGAAATTGCCTTAGGATTACAGGCAAAGCCCAGTTTGGTACAGGAATATGGTGGTGTCCACCCCGATGCACGTCTCCGGCAGTTGGTGGAGCATGTTGGGAAAAGGCTTTTGGAACGTTCCGAAGCCAGAAAAACCGATTGGAACTTTGAGTTCACATTGCTTGCAGACCCCCAAACCATCAATGCCTTTGCATTACCAGGGGGGCAGGTGTTTATTACCTATGCCCTTTTGAGTCGCCTTCAAACCGAAGGACAGCTGGCAGGCGTGCTTGGTCATGAAATTGCCCATGTTATTGCAAGGCATGGTGCACAACAAATGGCGAAAGAAGACCTAACTGGGGGATTATTGGGAGCGGTTTCGGTGGCGTCGGGTAGTGCTGGGGCCGACCAAATTGCACAGCAGGTGGCCATGATGGTCAATATGAAATATGGCCGTAATGATGAACTGGAGTCGGATAAATTAGGGGTGCGGTTTATGGCGGATGCAGGCTATAACCCCAATTCAATGGCCAGTGTCATGGAAATTCTAAAAGCTGCTGCCGGACCAAATCGTCAACCTGAATTTGCATCTACACATCCAGATCCGGATAATCGGGTTGTGCGGATTCAGGAGGAAATCCGAAAAAAATTTCCCAATGGTGTTCCCGCAAATCTTCAACCTTGATAAGGGATGATTTACTTTAATATTAAATCATTAGAGATGTTTTTATACTTCAAAAATTTTGTTAGGAAGTCTTAAATAATAGTTGATTTATTTCTTTGTCAGAAAGGTGTAATTTTTTTATTAAAATATTTAAGTATTCACTGCTTTTGTATAATGGATAGTCGGTGCCAAAAACAATTCTTTTAAATCCTATTTTTCGGGTATATTCAGCTAATTCAATGAATTCACTTTCTGTTAGTTGTTTAACGCCTTCTGCGTCTTTATCCAATGCAACCGCAGAAATATCAAACTTTATGTTTTGACGTGCAATGGGGTGATTTATGTTGAAAAGCGCGATAAATGTATCCAATACTTCTTTGGTTTTTGGGCTAAATCCTCCAGAAGTGCCAAAGTGGGCGATCTGGATATCCACAAAATCAAGTTTTGCGAGAACAGAATCTGCCAAAATTTGAACATCTGTTTTACCAAATTTCCGATGGCCATTATCAAAGTGCATTAGAATAGGTATTTTTTGATCTGAGGCATACTGGAAAAGGGCTTTAACCTTTTGAAGGTGTTCAGGCTCTGTTAAATATACTTGTGAAGCATTATGATGGATTTTAATCCCATCTAATTTTAGTATGTTATAACATCTTTTAATTTCTTCTAATGCAAATTCCGACAAAGGATCAATTCCAAAAAATGCTTTAATCCTATTTTTGTATTTACTTTTAGAGTAAGCAAGAAAATCATTTTCTTCACGAAATTTTTGGATGATATTTTGCGTGCCACCCCCAAATTCTTGTGAAGAATAAACATATGCCATAGAGATCAGGTTGATTTTTTCGGCACCAGAGGTCGTCATGATGGTATCTATGTCTGAATAAAAAGCCTCCTTCTTTGAAAAAGGAATGCCCATACTTTTCCAAAGAGCGATCAGTTGAGGGCTCATCAGGTGGACGTGGCCATCTGAGATGTGTTGATGATGGACTATAGCGATTTGAGGCTCTTTTGAGGGTGTGCAAGAAAAGAGCAGAAATGATAAAAATAGAAAGAGGTGTTTCATGTTATATAGTGATGTATTTAAGATGTTTGGAAATTAGTTTGGGTATTGGCAATAAAAAAACTCTCGGTAGTTAAAAACCTACTGGAATTATGCTTAAGAGTAATAGATACGCAAAGACCGTTTGGTATTTAATAAGACACGGTTACCGGTTGCGTACCTTCCTTTATGAAAGATGACATATCCGTTAAAATCAAGTACCTACGTCTTATGAAATAAGAAAATATAATGTACGAATTTACTGCCTCATTTACAACCCGTAAAGGTTTATAAGTTGGCCATAAAAGTGGTTTTATTGCTGCATCTCTCCATTTATGATACATCATCAAAAAGGGTTAAAGCCATCTTTTTGAGCTTTAACCCTTTTTTTTTCGTAAATGATCCTTGCCTGTTAAATCAAAAAGCGGATACCAAACTGAAATTGACGTGGAGGGCCAGCATTTTTCTTGACCAAGGGGTTGGTTCGGGGACCAACCTGAATTTGGTTGCTTTGGGTTGCATTATTTGCATATCCACTTAATACTTCTGCATTGAAGACATTAAAAATATCTGCACTTAGCTCAACTTGGTTTTTGCGAGCGCCCAAGCGATAACGCAGGCTGAAATCCATTATATTTGCCCAAGGCAATCTTCCGGAGTTACGGGTTTCTCCCGGCTGTCGGTCTGAGTTACCCACATAACTTGCGCCGAATGAACGTCCGTCTCCGTTGAGGTCGGTTGTACCATAAAGTGTAGCGTCTGGTATGCGGTTAATCGGTTGGCCGCTTTGGAATAGTCCTGCAAGGGCTACCGTAAGGTTTTTGAGAGGATACCAATAGCCTACGGCACTCATTACGTGGGTACGATCATTGACCGATGGCCCCCATTCTGCGTTGTATTGATTGGCATCTTGGGCTTTAAAATTAATGTCGTCGGTATCGTTAAGCAGGCGAGATAAGGTGTAAGAAATACGAAAACCATAGTTATCGGCGCCTCGGTCTTTCAAGATATTGAAGGAAGCCGCGCTGTATTCTGCCTTCCCTGCGGTTTCGGTCATGGTGATGGTGCGTGCAATGCCATTCCGTACTTTTTGGCCATCCACCAAAGCATAGACCCCTTGGACATCGGTGAAAATGGGGATGGGGCGCGTGGCATCGGCCTGTGCCTGCGATCGAACGACCACATTGTCTGGATTGATCGCATAGGCGGACGGGCTGTTTAAATCTCTTAGCCGCATCAGGTGATAAGATTTCGTGTGTACTAGGTCTAAATAGAACAAATACATCCGAGAAATTTGGCGTTGATATCCTAAAGAAAACTGATGGGTGGCGGGATTTTGGTATCCATTGGGATTCAAAATGCGTCGTTCACCTGCAAAAAGGTTTTCGCGTTGGGCTTGTAGTTGGGTTGCCGAAGGCCCTTTTAAATAACCAGAGGTAACAGCGGTCCCGTCTGCGGTCACATTTCCGGCAAAGGTGATTCGGCTCAAATCCGTGTCTTTGGGCAGAATGCCTTTATCAACCAGGGCTTGGAGTTGGGTACGGTATCCTGCTGCGGTCGAGTTTTGCTGCAAGGCGTCGGAATAAATGGCATATACAATTTTGTCGTAGAACAGGCCATACCCACCCCGAATTACACTTTGGGCATCAAGCAAGTAATTGAAATTAAAGCGGGGTGCAAGGTTATTTAAGTCTCCGCTTCCTGTGCTCCCTCCCTTGGAGAGGCTGTCATAATCCCAGCGCAGCCCTACGGTCAGGTTTAAGCGGCTGGCCACCGAAATTTGGTCTTCCACATATAAACCCACTTGGTTTTGTCGTGCGCCAAAAGACTCTGGACGCAACTCAATGCTATAATTTAATACGTGTGCGTCGGAAGGAATGTCGTTGATGTCTAAGTTACCCCCAAGGTTTTTGGCTTTGAGTGCATCCAATTGGGCTTTTGTCAGTTTTACCGTGTAAGACCCTGCTTCATTCCCCCCGCCATAAAGGTCAAAGCGCGATGTTAAGGCATCTACACCGAGCTTGAAGGTGTGATTCCGGCGGAAAAGGCTTGTTTTTTGCTGAAATTGAAGGGTGTTTTCAATGTCTTTGAAGATATAGCCAGGGCTGCCCAGGCCAGCAATAAATTGTTCTTGCGCATCCAGCACATTAACGCGGGGTTTGCGAAGGTCGTTTACTTGCGCATAATCCCATAAAAATCGGCTAAATTGGATATGGCCTTCATACACCAAATTGGTTCCGGCATAGGTGTTTTGTAGTGCCACCAAGGCCGACTGTCGGACTTGCTTATTGCTCGCTGACGGGAACTCCAACCCTCCTTCTAAGCCGCCACCTTGTCGGTCTATGGCAACATTGCCGAGGTTTACCCGCAAAGCGGATCGAAACGCATTGCTCCATTTTTGATCCAACCGAGTGGTAAGGTAGCTGAAATCATTGCGCCCCTGTACGGTTTCGTTGACGCCAAGTTGTGGGGAATTGAGCAAATTGTCCTTCAAATCTAAGGTATGCTCTGCATTCAGGTAGTAAAAGGTCTGGTCTTTACGCAACGCACCACCGACACCAAAACCCAGTTGGTGGCGTTGAAATCCATCCTTGACTTGGTTGCCCGAAAGGTCGCGCTGTGCATACGGACTTGCGGCATCGAGTGCTGGTCCGGGACGAACCACATAAAATCCTTCGCCCGTAAACGTATTTGCGCCCGATTTGGTCGTGACATTAAAAACACCATTCCCTGTTCGCCCAAATTCTGCCGAATAATTATTGGTCAAAACGGCAACGTCTTGTACCGCACCAATTGGAATGGCAAATTTTTGGCCGCCCAAAAAGTTTTCGTTATTGTCCATACCATCCACGAGGTAATTCGTAAACAAGCCATTGGCGCCATTGATGCTTACATTGGGGGCTTCTGGATAAAAACCGGTGGATTGTACCACATTGGGCAATCGAAATAAAGCCCGCGTGAGGTCTCGGCCTTCTACCGGAAGCGCTTGGACTTCTGCCAAACTGAGTGAAGAGGCCACTTCGGCATTTCGGGTATTAAGGGTGGCAATGCTGCTCGCCCGCACTTCTACCGTTCCTGCACTTTGGATAGAGGGAATGACATAAAGCAAAACACTTCTTTTTTCGGTATTCCGCAGGGTAAAAGGGGCCGAAAGGGCGGCATCAAACGTTACACCTTTATCGGTGGAAACGCGGTATGTTCCAGCAGTTGAAAGCCCGATAAATTGCACTTTCCCCTGTGATTGGGTGGTTTTTGCGGACGAGAATCCGATGTCGGAATTAACCAAACGAACAACCACATTGGCCGCCGGTGCATTGGTTTCGGCATTGAATACCACCACTTCTACTTCTGCTTGTGAAAAGACATGAAGCGGAAGGAGGCAAAAGAAAAGACAAAAGAATAAGCCTGATTTCATGGAATAAGGGTATAAATAACAGATTAACCCGCAGTCTGAAGACTGGGGCGGAAAAGCAAAGTGGAAGGAGGGGCGTTAGACGAAAGGGGGGGCTCTTAAGGAATGAGGGCCAATATAGACGCTTGATACGGGGAGCGTTGGGTAATGATCGGTTGAAACGGGTGTTTCAAGGGCTTCTATTTGGCGCTTTAGCCTAAGCGGGAACGCGGCATTGCCTATCTTTAGCCGCAGGAGGTCCGGATATTGGTCTATGTCTCCAAGGCGGTCTTCTAACACATGCACCGAGTGCTTCCGTTCAAAACAGCCAAACAATTCTGGTGTACGCCAAGGCAATTCCGCCAACCATTCGGGGTTAAATGCCGAATAGTTCACCCCTAGTACATAAATTCCCCCATCTGTGGCTGGCCCCACCACCCAATCCGACGAATCGAGGGCTGCCACGGCTGCCATGATATGGCGTGTTCTTAGGCCGGGGGTATCATTTCCGATCACCACCACATGCGCATATCCTTGGCCGAAAACCTGTAGCAAGGCATTTGTTAACCGTTCGCCAAAGGTTGTGCCTGTCTGTGCCGTCTCCGAAATATGGAAAAGGGGCAATCCGGTTTGTTCGGCCACGTGGTGCAACCACTGATTGAGTGCCCGATAAAAAGCCTGATTCCGTTTAAGCGCCGTTTTCCCAAACAAAGGCTTGTAAACCGATTCTTGACGATCGGTCTGGGCAAAAAGTAATAAGGCTGTTTGGAGAGGTTTATCTGGTGTAAACACGCGCTATGGAGGTCGGAGAAATTTACGATTAGTGCAGCGTAATCAAGCTACGTTACAGACCATCCCTTGAAAAGTCTAAAAGGATGAAAGCCGCAATAAAAACGCCGAAACCCATTTGTAGGGCTTCGGCGCTTCATACCAAACAAATAAAACCATTACGGATTCAGTTTTGCATTTATGATCCCTGCCACAATGGCTTGAATAATTCCATAGCCCAGCCACGACAAAATCATCATCATGCTTACGTTCATGGAGCTAAACGTAATCCACATGGTAGGTAGCGTGGCCACCAAGCCATATACCAGCCCTAACTCGATGCCACGCCAAATGAAGGAAGAAGAGTGGAAAAGCCCCTTAAATCGTTCCCAGAACCAAGCCAATGCAAAACTCAGTACAAAGGGATGCAAAAAATACAAGATGATCCGATCATTTCCGGTTTGAAAAACAGCCGGATTAAAATATTCGTCTGTAAGCGCGGGAAGCAGGGTGGGGGTCAGGGTCAGGAGTCCATAACTCACAATGAGGAGCACGATGCCAGCGGCAATGCCCGAAGTTAATATCTTTTGCATAATGTCTGGAGGTTTACCGGGTGAATAACTACTTGACAGGGTGGGAAGTACCCGTTTTGCCATGCTGTTGCAAGTTAGGCATCCACACATGGGCGTAATATCCGCTTTTTCCTACTTCGCATGACGGGGTTTTTCCGGCAAGGGAGCCTATGTTGGTCATTTCAAATTGACCGTAGAAAAATAAGGATCGAAGCAAGAATACGGGCGTAGTCCTGATGTCTTCGTAGGAAAAAGGTTCCGATTGGTCTGTCTTTTCTCGCCCAAGCAGTGATCGAAAAAGTTCTGACGAAATGAGGGCTGGCTTTTTGGCGACAAACATGCGACAAACATGCGACAAACATGCGACAAAAGGGCAAGAACACGCACTACACCTATCGCTTGAAGCGATAAACCCCTTATTTTGCCCAATCGTAACATTGATTGATTACCCTTCAAAACTGACTAACACCCATGCGTTTACCGATAAAAACCCTCTTTTTCCTATATCTATGCCTTTTTACCTTGTGTACTCAAAGCACATTTGCGCAAGACACTCCTATTCGTAACTTTGATCCTATTGTAACAACTTTTAATTCTTTGACTTTCTCTAAAGATGGAACAAAGATAATGACTGCACATCCAGATGGTGCAATACGAATTTGGGATGTTAGTACAGGTAAGGTCATTCAGGCAATAAATAATGCTCATCAAGGAGGAGTCGGTAAAGCGATCTATTCGCCTGATGGAAATTATATTGTTTCAAGCGGAGAAACTGGCTCTGGTAGCACTGGAATTCGGGTTTGGAATACATCAAACTTAAATTTAGCTCGAACCATTGCTCTGATTTCTCCATATAGCGGTGATATGGGAGATTTTGTGTTTTCTCTAGATGGAAGTAAAATAGCAATGACGTGTAATTGTTTTACAACTTCTGAAGTTCTAAAAATTGTCGATTTTGCCACAGGAAATATCATTAAAACGGTTACTGGTAGTAGTGGAGGAGGGGCAGTACAATGGTCGCCAAATGGTCAAATTGTCATTGTATTGGGGTTGTTAGTTAATTATAATGGCTTAATGGCGTTTCAAGGGAGTCCGTCTTTGTATGTTAACTATGATTTTATTAAGAAGGCTCATTATGGCTTTGGTCTTTCAAGAAACTATTCTTTTACAAATGATAATCAATATGTTACTGCAAGCGTATATAAATCTGGTACTACTTTAGGGGTCCAAGCTTATAATACCACAACGGCTCAAGTGTTCAAAGTGATAGGAGGTGAATCAATAAAATTAAATGGATTAAGTCCAGACAATAAAACTTTATTTACAACATCGGACAAGACTGTGGGTACTGGGGATTATGTATTAAAATTATATGATTTTACGACAGGAAACTTACTCAAGTCAATTGACACAAATAATTATTGGGGAATGGGTGGTGTTTCATTTTCACCCGATGGAAAAACGATTGCAACTGCTGGATCAGGTACCTCTGCAAATTATATCCAACTTTGGAATGTTTCGCCTCAAACATCTTTGTCTGCACCTACCCTCACAGCCCCAAGCAACGCCGCTACCAATCAATCCATCACCCCAACTTTAACCTATAATGCCGTAAGTGGTGCAACAGGGTACGAGGTGCAGGTTTCCAATAGCAATAACTTCACAGATGCCAGTCCATCACCCATTGCTGTTACAGGTACAAGTTATACCCCAAGTACGGCATTGACATATAATACGCCCTATTATTGGCGGGTACGGGCAAAAAATGCAACAGGTAGCAGCGCATGGTCTGGGGTGTGGTCATTCACCACACAAATATCGCCCGGTCTTACAGCGCCGCAACTCATCAGTCCTCTCAATGGCGCTACCAACCTAAGCGCTACGCCTACTTTTTCTTGGAACCCCGTAACTGGTGCAGCAAAGTATTTGGTTCAGGTGCTGTCTTTGGTCAATGGGAATTATAGCATTGTAACGCAATCCTTACAAACAGGCACGACGTTTACACCCAGTACGGCACTCACCGCAGGTGCTACCTATTATTGGCGTGCAAATGCCCAAAACAGCGATGGTAGCCGCTCCAGCGACTATTCCGAGATTCGGAGTTTTACTGTACAAGGGCAAAGTACCGCTTATACGGTATCAGGGCGCATAACCTTTAATGGCAATGGCTTGTCAAATGTTGCGCTTACCTTGGGCAATAAAACGGCTAGCACCAATACCAATGGCGACTTCACCTTCCAAAATGTACCCAATGGCACATACACGCTTACGCCTACTTCGTCTGCCTACACCTTTGCTCCAACTTCGCAAAGCATCGTTGTTAGTGGTGCTGCCCTCACAGGCAGAAATTTTACAGCTAATGCTATTGGAAGCAATAGTCTTGTTCTTTCTACAACTGCGATAAATTTTGGAGATGCATTACTTTTTGATCATAAGGAAGCATCGTTCACAATTACCAATAAAGGAACAATAGGGACATTTATAACCCCCTTTTTGTCAAACCCAAATGTGTTTGTAACCCTCTATAAGCGTACCTCTGATACAACGCCTAAAAGTTTTGATATTACAAACCCACCAACAGTTGCAAAAGATGAAAGTATAACCTTTACAATATGGTATAAACCAACGACACTGCTAAATTTAAGCACTAAAGTACAAATTAATAGTAGTTCAAACTTGGGCTGCACTACAACAATGGCTACCATTGCATGCGAGATTTCGTTGCAAGGTACTCCTAAAAACCGTTCGTATGGCACAACGGTTATTGTTCATGGCTTTACACCAGCAATAGGGTTATCAAATAGTGCTTCTGATACTTGGATGCATACGATGGCAAAGGCAATTTCGAATAGAGTTGGAGGATGTATTTACTTTATAGAATCCAGTAATATCGCACAAAAAGAATGTTTGTATCCCAGTGGTGAAAAAATCATCGTTTTCAATTGGATACCCGAATCAGACCGAAATACAGAAGGTTATGCGGAAGGTGCAGGAGATGCTTTGGCAGCTTTATTGGTAAAAGGCGCACAAGAAAATAAGTGGGGATTAAGGCAATTACATTTTATAGGGCATAGCAGAGGTGCTGTTGTATCTAGTGAAGCCATACAAAGGCTTGGTGTTTATACGAAAAATAATTGGATAAGTATTCCTATTGATAATCAAATACACTTTACAACGTTAGATGCTCACCCTACTAATTGTAAATCAAGTAATTGTGGGGAAGGGGTTTCTGATCCATTATTTTTCTCTAATGATTCGGGGGTGAATGGGGGTAAGGTAAAACCTGTTTTGGCATGGGAAAATATTGGATATATTGATAATTATTGGCAAGACAAAGGAAGTGTTTGGGAAAAAATAAAATGTTCTTTAAAACCAGACGGAAGTTTTTTAAGCTTCGCCAAGTGGCTTTTATGCCTTAATCGATTAAGTGGTTTAAGTATTATTGAGGGTGGACAGTATTCAAACTATTTAGGTAAAGTTTCACACTCTGTACCTCATCGTTACTATTATGGCACAATTGATCAATCTGCACAAAATAATGGATTAAAAGACACTGTATTAAACAGTGAATTATATAAAACACTTGTTGGAACGACACCTATAAATGATCTATCAGAAGAAGTAGTAGATTTAATAGCAACAGACATAAACCTTGCATGGTATAAAAATAATGACAGGGAGTCTATTGGCTTTAATAAAACAAAAGTTAATCCTGCTAATTTAGATTTATTTCGTGTACAAAACCAATTGCCATTACTCGACAACAAATTGAATAATGCAATTGATATTATCTTTAATGGGGACTTTGAAAAACATACCGTTACAGACCCAACAGAATATGATATACCAGGCTGGTCGCAACAAGGAGGCGGAGGTGGGGGATTTTCTATTGCAGAGGATTTAATTGGAGCTTGGTTAAATGTTTCTAATTTTAAGCTTAAGTTAGTGAAAGGTGAAAGTAGAACTCATAATAAGTTTTTTATTCCTAAAACAATGAGTAATATTTGCTTTAATGCAGAATTAGATTTTGTTTTAAACCCGCTAAGAGTAGGGCAAATAGCAGATACTCCTGCTATATTAGATGTTTATATGAGTGGAGAAATCATACATAGTATCGCTTTTACTCATATAGGTATTACTAGGCAAGTATGTGTACCAATTCCTAATAAATTTAAAGAACAAACCCATGACCTAACATTCTCTGTAAAAAATACTTCTGGTACATACCCACTTTTCCTTGACGACATTTCCGATAAACCAAGAACAGATATTGGGTTTTATAGTAACTACAAACCTACTAATAATGCTTTAAACAAAACATCATCAAGAGTAAAAAAAATCCCTGCATTTATTATTCAAGATCAGCAAGGACGAAAGTCTGGTGTTAATGAGAATAATATCTTGATCCAAGAAATACCTGAAAGCCGCATTGGTATTTCTACAGATAGTTTAAATGTAAAGGTATTTGTACCATATAGTGCTACTGGATATATCACCAAATTATCAAGTACAACTAATGGAAGTGTCAACCTTGCTGTTAAAAACTTTTCTGAAGGTAATTACGTAGGGGTAAATATATATAATAGTATCCCTGTTACCCCAACAACCGTCATCACACAAACCTACACCACCAGTACAGCCGCCATTACCACACCTATAAAAATAGACACTAATGGCGACGGCACACCCGAACAAACTAAGCTGCCCACGAGTTTTGTAAAACCTTACACCATCAAAGCAACCGTAGGCACAGGTGGTAAACTCTCCATTGGCGAAGAAGCCATTGTCAATCATGGGCAAAACCTAACCGTTACCATTACACCCGATAGTGGGTATCGGGTTAACAATATCCGAATAAATGGGAGTTCTATTCCCGCAACCAATACCTATACCTTCACCAACGTAACCACAGACCAAACCATTGAAGTAGCGTTCATCAAAGCATCCTTACAAAATGCAGGCGCACTTGGGGCATTAGACCTTGATATGTCCAATGGTGACCAAAAGCATACGGTTCTTAGCAGCCCCATTAAAGGAAACGGTATTTTGCCAATTGAGGTCCGTACGCAAAAAGTGTTGAACGTCAAAGGTTATCAAGTTCTGTTCACTTACGATACCCGCGACTTTGAATTTGATAGTTTTAATATGGCGGGTAAAAATGGAGAGGCCAATATTTTAACCAAAAATGGCGGAAGATTATTTTCGCCCATTACGACCACAAAGGTAGAAGGTACCCTTACCACGTTAACCATTGCGGTGGTTTTAGATGGTGGGTCACAGGATAAAATGGTTAGTGGGGATGGGCTGTTGGGGGTTGTAAACCTAACCGTAAAACCAACCTTTAGGGGGCAACAAGCAACTCCCGTTAAAATTCCATACATAGAGTATGTGGTACAGGACAACTCGCTTGAATCCATCCCAAGTAACGCCCAGATTGTCTTTATGGCTGGTTTGGTGAATAGTGAAATGGAAAATACCCTTCCTGAAACCTTTGTTTTGCAAGGAAATTACCCCAACCCATTTAATCCTATCACCACCCTTATTTTTGATACCTCAGACGCGACGATGGTTTCAGTTGATATTTTTGATTTGTTAGGCCGTAAGGTACAATTTATCCCTGCCCAACCCTTTGGAGCCGGAAAAAATCAGTCCCTCAACATAGATGGCCAAAACTTGCAATCTGGAACCTATATCTATCGCCTAACAGTGCAATCAAAATCCAAGACCACGTTACTACAAGGCAAGATGACCTTGTTGAAATGAGCGAACAAAACTCCCCAAAATTCCGCATAAAAAGGGAAGCGAGCCTGTTTTTACTTAAAATATTTGTCCAGTTTTGGGGAGCCTTGCGCTTTATTCCTCCTCAAAAAACCGCTTCACGGCTAAGGCCATTTTGGGCCCGACGGCATCCGTTAAGGCATCAGCAGGGGCTTCTTTTATTTTTTTGACGGAGCCAAAGGTTTTGAGTAGCTTTTCGACGGATTTAGCGCCCACGCCTGGGATTTCCATCAGTTCGGAGCGGAGTTGTGCGTTTTTGCGTTGTTGGCGTTGGAAGGTAATGGCAAATCGGTGGGCTTCGTCGCGGAGTTGTTGCATGAGCTTGAGGGCGGAGCTGGTGCGCGGGATCATCACCGATTTTTGGTCTTCGGGAAAAAAAACCTCTTCCATGCGTTTGGCCAGACTCACGACGGGTGCTTTGCCATAAAAACCAACCTCTTTAAGGGCTTCTACGGCATGTGAGAGTTGGCCTTTTCCGCCATCAATGATGATCAGGTCGGGAATGGCCAGTTTTTCTTGTTGAACACGGGTGAAACGGCGGGAAATAACCTCGTGCATGGAGAGAAAATCGTCTGGTTTGCCTTCTGCGCTTCGGATTTTGAACTTCCGGTATTCGTTTTTGGCGGGCTTTCCATCAATAAATACCACACAAGAAGCCACAGTTCCCGTACCCGAAAGGTGGGAAATGTCGAAACATTCGATGCGTCTGGGAAGTCGGGGCAGGTGCAAATCGCGTTGGAGGGACTGCACCGAGCGTGGGATGACCTCTTCGTGGCGCTTGGCTTTGGCCTGTAGGAACTCGCCCGTTAGCAATTTGGCATTGGCCTCCACCATGCGCATCAATTCCGCTTTTTCGCCGCGTTGCGGGGTATGGAGCGGCACTTTTTTTCCGGTTGCATTTCGTAGCAGTTCCAAGATGGGTTCTGGATTGGGGAGTTCGGCGGCCAGAAACACCTCGTCCGGAAAAAAAACGGCCTCGGCGTAGTAGTCTTCCACAAAAGACTGGAGCAAGGCATCGTCTGATGCATCGCCCAATTGGGTGAGGTATTTATGTCTTCTGCCCACGATTTTGCCTTCGCGCACCTGAAAAACCACGCCACAGGCCACATCCTCGTCTCGTTCCACGTAGAGACCAAAAAGGTCTCGGTTCACCTCGTTCTCCGTAACAATTTTTTGTTTTGCAGAAAATTGTTCTAAGGCCAAAATTTTATCCCGAAGTTCTGCGGCTTGTTCAAAACGGCGATTTTCGGCAGTAGAACGCATTTCTTGCTTCAAATGTGCGATCAATGCCCCCGTTTTTCCGCTCAGGAGTTGCCGGATTTGTGCGAGCGTTTCTTGGTAGTGTGCTTCTGTCTCCAATCCGATGCAAGGAGCGGCACACTTCTTGATATGGAATTGTAAACAAGCATTAAATTTGTTGCTTCGGATGTTGGCCTCGGATAAAAGGAGGTTGCAGTCTCGGAGTTTAAAGACGGAGCGGATGGTTTCTAACATCAGGTGCATGTTTTTGACATCGGTATAAGGCCCGAAGTATTTAGAACCATCACGAATCACCCGCCTGGTCGGAAAAATTCTGGGGAACCTCTCATTTTTTATGCAGATATAAGGGTAGGTTTTGTCGTCCCGTAGATTGACATTATAACGGGGTTTAAGCGTTTTGATCAGGTTGTTTTCCAAAATCAATGCTTCCGCCTCGGTATCGGTCAGAATAATCTCGATATCGGCCACTTTTTCTACCATAATGCGAATTCTGCCATCCGCCGGCCCGCCTTTTTGGAAATAGGATCGAACCCGATTGCGTAAGTTTTTGGCCTTGCCTACATACAAGGTTTTTCCGGACGCATCTTTATGCTGATACACCCCTGGTGAGGTAGGTAAGTGTTTCAGTTTTTCTTCGACGATAGGATTCATTATTTACGATTTTTCACGTTCAACCTTTGGGTATATCATGCAACTGCTAAAGTACGCCACCCGTTCCGTTCTGTTTCTGGCCTGTTTTTTTCTTTTAGGTTCGGGAGATACCAATCTACGAAACCAATATACCATTATGGGTTATCATCCGTATTGGATGAAGGATAATTGGAAGCAATATGATTTGAATATGTATGATCATGTAGTTTTCTTTGCGCTTTATGTGGAAGAAGACGGTAATTTTCGTAGTTTAAACGGTTGGCCCATGTCATGGGCAGATTTGGTATTGACGGCAAGAGAGAAAAAAGCGCGTGTGGTTCCTTCATTTACCCTGCTCGAAGCGCAGAAAGTAAATCGTTTATTTTCGGATCCTGCGGCGATTGCGCGCCTCAAAACCAATGTGATGAATGCCGCCCGTGTGGCAAATGCCGATGGTGTGCATTTGGATTTTGAGATGTTTGAGCCCATTTCCGCCACCGCTAAAGCAAATTATACCCGTTTTATTAAAGATATTCGCACACTGCTCAACCAGTGGAAATGGGGCAAGGAATTGGTGGTTTTTACCTTGGCCTTAGATCCTGCCGACGCCTATGATGAAGCCGCCATTGCGCGACATGCAGACAAGTTGGTGGTACAAGGCTTTGATTTACACTGGAAAACCGGACCCGATGCAGGACCTATTGCGCCTGTTTCGGGATGGGGGCAACGGAATTGGAAAAACATCCTCGCCCGCTACGACGCCTTGGGTGTTTCTCGCAAAAAACTGGTCTTTTCAGTTCCTTTTTATGGGTATGAATGGCCGACGGCAACGGGCGACCTCGGATCTACTACCCGTGGTCCTGGTGAAACCATTTCCTATTCTAACCGAGGGGTCCGTTATGCCAGTACCATTCGATATGCCGCAAAAGAGCGAGCAGCCAAATTTGGTTTGAAACGCGATGCGGTGAGTGGCTCGCCCTATTACGCCTATCAAACAGCGAATGGCTGGTTTCAGGGATGGTTTGAAGACCAGACAAGTCTTGCCAAAAAATATCAGTTTATCAAGCAAAATGGCTTGGGTGGTGTTGCCGTCTTTGTTCCTGGATACGATGATGGCGTCTTGACAGCCGGATTGAAACAAGCCTTTCCGGGGGCGAGATAGGTTTTTAAGCCGCATATTAGTATTTTCGGCCTCTGTTTTTGGACTGAGGCTTTTTTTGAACCCAATATTCGCGATTGTGTTTACATCAGAACGATACCAGCGCCAAATCATCTTGCCGGAAGTTGGCGTGCAAGGACAAGAAAAACTCCAACATTCATCTGTTTTGGTTATTGGTGCAGGGGGGCTTGGCGGGAGCGTTTTGCAATACTTGGTTGCGTCAGGGGTTGGGAGAATTGGATTGGTGGAGGCCGATGTGGTGGAAGAATCTAATTTGCACCGCCAAATCTTGTTTACCCATCAGGACATAGGACAATCCAAAGGAGTTATTGCCAAAGCCGTGTTGAACCGACTGAACCCCGATGTGGAAATCCAGCACTATAATGAGCGTTTCTCCATAAAAAATGCCTACTCTTTGGTTCAGCCCTATGATATGGTGGTGGATGGGAGCGACAACTTCCCCACCCGCTATTTGGTGAACGATGCGTGTGTACTACTCGGAAAGCCATTCATTAGCGGGGCGGTGCACCGCTTCGAGGGTCAAGTGGTGTTGCTGGGTTTACCTGAAGGGCCTTGTTACCGATGTTTATACCCCGAACCACCAGCGCCGGGTTTGGTGGCAAATTGTGCCGAAGAAGGGGTTTTGGGAGCGGTTGCGGGTGTCATTGGCGGGCTTATGGCTACTGAAACCTTGCGTTTTTTGCTGGGACTTCATACACCAAAAGGCGGAGAATTGCTGCAAGTGGATTTAAAGACTTTGCGCTTCGCGAAGGTTGCGCTTTCAAAAAATACGGCCTGTCTGCTTTGTGGTGAAGCACCCGAAATATTTGATCTATTAGAAAACTACGAAGCCTTTTGTGGCATCTCAGAACAGGTGCCCAAGGCGGTAACTCCTGCGGAACTGCACGATTGGAAAAGACAGGATATCCCGTATTTTATGCTGGATGTGCGGGAGCCGGAAGAATATAACGCAGGAAATATGGGTGGCCATCTGATCCCCTCTGGCCAGCTACCACTCAGGCTGGATGAACTGAGTCAATACCGAAACAAACGGGTGGTGGTGCATTGTAAGTCGGGTGGAAGGTCTCGTGAAGCCACAAAATTGCTCTTAAACGCAGGATTTACCGATGTGTGGGACATGAAAGGCGGATTTTTGGCGTATCTTGCTTTTCGCCATGCACTGGATGCTTTTGGTGAAACAACCCCTTAACGCCATTCTCAACACCCTTCATACCTCTTGATTTATGTCTGTCCCTCAAAAGCGCTGGTTGGCGCAGGAAATGCAAAAATGGCAGGAAGAAGGCTGGTTTCCGCCGGAAATCGCCGAAAAAATACAATCCCGCTATCAACTCTCTGAAATAAAAGATGACGGAACTAACCGTTTTCTGATGTCGGTGTATGCCATGGGGGCGCTCATTGTGGGCATGGGGGTTATTACTTTTGTGGCTGCCAATTGGGAAGCCATCCCGGCAGCTTTTAAATTGGTATTGCTTTTTGCGGCCATGTTTACCGCTCATGGGTTGGGCTATTATTTCTGGAAAATAAAAGGCAATGCACCACGCTTAGGTCATGCGCTTATCTTGTTAGGAACCCTGATTTTTGCCGCGAATATTGGTCTGATTGCACAAATTTTCCATATTCGGGGTAATTGGTATAATGGTTTTGGTGCGTCGGCTGTTGGTGCATTGGCTGCTGTTTATGCCTTTCGGAGCATCCCAAACGGGGTATTTGCCCTAATTTGTGCCTTTGTCTATGGAGTCGGCTTATATGAAGACCACGAATCGTTGGCGCATTGGATGTTGTTGGGGATTCCGATGTTGTTCTTGCCCTTGGTGGTTTGGGATAAATCGGTAGCCTTTTTTACCTTGCTCGCCATTGCTTGGATCGCTTATGTCGTGCTTGCTATTTTACATATGAATCCATCTTTTACCGATGGAATGTCTGTCTTCTTAATTGCCTTACAGGTGGTCTTAATAGTGGGTTTGGTTTTGGGAGCATGGCAAAAAATAGCTGGTTATCGTTATGCGGGGGTGGTTTTGGCTGTAATCCCCTTGCTGATGTTTTTTTACCTGTTCGGATTTCAGGAGTTGGCGAAAGAATTGACTGAAAGTAAAAAAACATTAACCTATGGATTGTCGGCTTTGGCCCTTCTTTTACCGTTAACGGCTTGGCCTTTCTACCGAAAAGAAGCGGGTACCGAACACCAAAAAGCCGTCCAGTTGAGCCTAATGGGATTAATTGGTTTGGCAGTGGCGGTAGCCCTCTTGTACCTCAGAGCGATGACCCCGGAAAATTATATGCTGTTTTTGATTATTAACAATGCGGCATCGCTTGCCCTTGGAGGGGGAATGCTCTACATCGGATATATTGGATTACGAAGAGGTTCATTCTGGATTGGTTTGCTTTATTTATTTATTATTATTGGGAGTCGGTTTTTTGAATACACCGAAGACCTCACATTAAAGGCCGTCGTATTTATTTTACTCGGTATTAGCCTGATTATAGTAACATTCCGATTTGAAAAACACCTGAAGGCCAAACAAACAAAGGAGGCCACCACATGAAAAAGTATCTTCCATTTTTGGTTATGATCGCCCTTCAAGTGCTCATCTTGGCACTGGTTCCAGCACGAACCTTGATGACACGGGCTGTCGGGGAAGAAATTTCGTTACCACTGGCTCCCATAGACCCGTATGACATGTGGAGTGGGTATTACGTAATTTTGAATTACGATATTTCCCGTCCAGACTTAACGCAGTGGGATAAATTAAAGTTTGAGGATGGTCAGACAGTTTGGGCGGTCGTGAAACGGGACTCTGTGGGGGCTTTTCGGCTTTCACGTTTTGCCAAGACGAAGCAAGAAAACCTGAGTTCCAATGAGCGCCAATTCGTCGGAACGTATCGTGATGGAAGCATTCGCTATGGCATCGAGGCATATTTTATTCCTGAAGCCCGCCGTTTAGAAATTGAACAGGAAGTCCAGAAAAAACGGGAACAAACCCGCATGATTGTCGCCGTTACATCAGATGGACATGCCGCTGTGAAACGCATGGTGGTTGGTAATAAAACTTATGAATTCTAAGTCTTATTATGCAGACACTGGTTGAAATCTGGAATTACCCATTGACATGGTTCGAGTTTATTGCCTTTGTCTTTAATCTGGTTTGTGTCTATCTGAACACCAAGGAAAATGTTTGGGCATGGCCCATTGGAATGGTAGGCATCGTCTTTTCGATGTTATTGTTTTTTAATTTTCAGTTGTATGGCGATTTTTGTCTGCAATTTATATTCCTTGGCTCTTCCCTTTATGGGTGGTACGAGTGGCTATATGGCGGTGAACATAAAAGCATTTTACAGGTCTCGCGTGCCACGCCAAAACTATGGGCGCTGGCAACTGCATTTATCGGCATTGGATGGCTTTCTATGGGGTATTTTTTTGCGCATATTCATGATATCTGGCCAGGAATTCCGCAAACCAATGTGCCCTACTTTGATGCATTACCCACCATGATGAGTGTTGTGGCTCAGATGATGCTCGCCCGTAAAATATACGAAAATTGGCATCTATGGATTATGGCAGATGTGATATACGTAACCTTGTTCATCGTTAAAGAATTGTATCTGACCGCACTTTTGTATGGCCTTTTTATTGCGCTGTGTATCCTTGGGCTTCGAGAATGGAAAAAGTCAATGATAAGCCCCGCTTCCGTCACGGCTTAATTATTGGAAAGTTTTTGCCACCACATGAAGGGCATTTATACCTGATTAAATCAGCACAAGATCAGGTGGAACGGCTTACTGTTCTAGTATGTACCTTGACTTCAGAACCGATTCTTGGTGCGCTTCGATATGAATGGATGAAGGCCTTGTGTCCTGGGGTAGAGGTGTTGCACCATACTGCTGAGAACCCTTCATATCCGCATGAACATGCAGAATTTTGGACGATTTGGACCAATAGCATACGGGCATTGGTTCCGGATGGCCCAGATGTCGTTTTTACTTCCGAGGCGTATGGAACACCGTTGGCTGCGTGTCTAAATGCTGTGCATATTTGTATAGACCAAAAGCGTGAGGCATTTCCAATTTCTGGATCGGAAATTCGGGAAAATCCTTTTAAACATTGGCCTTTTTTGCCAGAACCTGTCAAAAAGTTATATGTGCTTCGGGTGGCTATTCTTGGAGCCGAAAGTACCGGAAAAACCACGTTAGCCAAACGACTGGCAGAGGAATATCAGACCGTATGGGTTCCTGAATACGGACGTATTTTTGTGGATGAATACCAACGCTTGCCCAGGCCAGAAGAAATGTTACACATCGCCCAAAAACAAATTGAACAGGAAGACCAAGCAGCGGGCAAGGCCAATCGGGTGCTTTTTTGTGATACAACTCCTTTAACAACTGCTATTTATGCCCGTTATTACTTTGACTTGAACGATGCGTCCCTTTGGGAATTGGCTGAACAGCACCGTTATGACCTCGTTTTATTGGCAGACAACGATATTCCTTGGGAAGCGGATGGCATCCAACGCGATGGGCCTGCGGTAAGGGCAGCATTGCAGGCGGTTTTTCGAGAGACCCTAAGTGAATTGAACATGCCTTATATGGTCATTTCAGGCAGAATCGAAGACCGAATACAACAAATAAAGCCATTGATTGATGCCTTGATCTGTGTTTAATAGAATAAGACCAGCAAAAAACTTTGAGGCCAAGGCCATTAGAGCATTTGTTGAGGACATGGATAAGACGGAAAAAGCCTTTATTTGTGCTTACTTATTTTTTATGCAATGGATTCCTAAATTTTGTGCCATAAATTATCCTTTATTTGCATTTGGACAAAAATTGACGCATTTTATTCACTCCCGATTTCCTCACCCATAATCCTCCGTTATGAAACCCTATATAACACTAACCATTTGTGGAATATATTTTGCCCTCCTTTCGGCTTGTACCAGTTCTACTGATTCTCCGACGCCTTCTGAGCCGGAAAGCAAAGCCAGTGCTGGCGAAACCGCAAAAATACCTCTACGGGACAATAGCGACGCCCGGATGAGCCCGAATGCCATGATTGCACAAAATGTGGGCAAAACGGTTATCACCATTTCCTATGGGCGTCCGGGGGTAAAAGGCCGAAAAATATTTGGAGGATTAGAAGCCTATGGTGAAGTCTGGCGGACGGGGGCCAATGAATCTACCGTTTTTTCTACGCCAGATGATGTACTGGTGAATGGTCAATTGCTCAAAAAAGGGATATATGCGTTATTTGTGATCCCCACAGAAGAAGAATGGACCTTGATTTTCAACCGCAAGTCCGACCAATGGGGTGCTTTTAATTATAATAAAAATGATGACGCCCTTCGTCTGAATATTAAGCCAGAGCAAATTTCTTTGGTAGAATGGATGACTTTCTCCTTTGATCAATTGACGGAGAATAGTGCAGTTGCTGCATTGTCTTGGGAAACCATGAGGTTGCCTTTCCGCATCGAAAGTACACGATAACCTTCACGAAAGAAGGGCTGCAATTGCGTCTATTTCGATTTGAAAGCCATGATGTAGAGGGTTTACGGGTACGACGGCACGGGCTGGCTTGTGGTCTCCCAAAACTTCGCTGTAAATGGCATTTACGCGGCCCCAAAGTGCCATATCCGAAACATAAATGGTCACTTTAAGGAGATGGTTCAGGCTGCTGCCTGCGGCTTCTAAAACCATCGAAACATTGTGTAGTACTTGTCTGGTTTGGTCTTCGATGCTACCAACAACATGGGTTTGGCCAGGGACAATGGGTAATTGGCCAGCCACATAAACCAATCTTTCATGGACGATGGCTTGGCTGTAATGACCAGCAGGTGTAGGAGCGAGTGGGGTAAATATGGTATGCAAGGGATTATGTATTAAGTGTTTGGGCGAAAATGGTGTCGGAGATTAAGTGTGCCGCCAATTTGGCTGTACGGTCGTCTTGGTCGTAGGTTGGGTTTAATTCCGCAATGTCTATCGAAACCAGTTTTGATGAGTAAATGATGGGCCTAAGAACCTCTCTTAACATCGCATCAGGATGTAGGCCCATGGCGGTTGGTGCACTGACACCGGGTGCAAATGCCGTCGCAAAAACGTCTAAGCAAATCGTGAGGTATAGTATATCCACAGTTGACATAAAGGTATGTATGGTTTTCCGTATCCCTTCTCGGTAGTCCGTGTGAAAATCGTCTGCTTGGATAACGGTTACATTCAGCGTGCGGGCTTGCTCAAAAAGGGCGGCAGTATTACCGTTTCTTTGTATGCCAAGTGCTAAATAATAAAGGGGTTCTTCTTGGGCAATTTGCCAGAATCCTGTTCCTGATGTAGGGCCTGTGCTTGGTTCAACGGCCCGTAAATCAAAATGTGCGTCAAAGTTAATAATGCCGATCCTTGCGTCGGGGAAGGCTTGGCGCAAGCCTTTATAATGGCCATACAACACTTCGTGTCCTCCACCCATGACCACGGTAAAATATTGATTGGTCTGAAGTTGATGAATAGCTGCGCTAAGATGTGATTGGGCCTCTTCTAATTGCGTTCCCACGCAGACGATATCTCCGACATCCGTTACCGTCACAAAGTCGGGAAAGTGCCAAGGGAGGTTTCTACAGGCATTTCGCAAAGAAACTGGGCCCAAAGAGGCTCCTGTTCTACCTTGGTTCCGCCGAACCCCTTCGTCGCAAGCAAAGCCCAAGAGTGCCACGGCTTTTTCTGGAGGGGCTGGTCCTATGTCTGATAAAGAGCGTATTTTTATGGCCTGATGCCACCGCCAATATTCGGGCGTTTCTCCATCTATTCGACCCTGCCAATGGGCGAGATCTGGATTTTGGTACATAATTATCTAATTTTATAGGCTTTACCGTGCTTCCAAACGTAAAAAGGTGCTATTCTCCCTTGAGAATACAAGATTTCGCGGTAATCATTTGTAGGATAGGCCTGAAAGTCACCCACATAGCCCACTTGCAATGATCCTGTATCAGACAACTCCAATGCTTTAGCGGCACGAAATGTTAAACCAGCAAAGACCTCGGCGGTACTGAGCTTCTGGTAGGTGGCCAAAACGGAGGCTTGTAACAACAAATGGCCCATTGGAGCCGATCCCGGATTGAAGTCACTGGCAATGGCAACGGTAGCACCTGCATCCAATAGGGCCCGTGCAGGGGCAAAGGGTTCTCCGAGGCCCATCGAAGCACCTGGCAAGGCAATGGCAACGGTCTTGGAGGCTGCTATTTGTTTGATTTCTGTTGGTCCACTGGCTTCGAGGTGATCTGCTGACGCAGCGCCCACTTTTACTGCAACCGTTGAACCGCCTGTGGTGAACTGGTCTGCATGAACACAGACCGAAAACCCGGCCTCTCGTGCTTTTTGTAAGTAAAGAAGGCCAACTTGGGAAGGAAATGCCGAACGTTCAATAAAAATATCTATACGCTTACTTAGATTTTCTTTTAGGATGACGGGCCAGAGTTCGTGTTCAATATAGGCCAAATAGCTTTGGTGGTCCCCTGCAAAGTCGCGAGGCAGCATATGCGCTGCAAGGCAAGTGGGAATGATGGTTGCGGTACTTTCTTGTGCAGCACGCTGGATGGCCCGCATCATGTTTAATTCTGCGTTAACCGATAAACCATACCCGCTTTTAACTTCGATGGTGGTGACTCCTTGACGCAAAAAAACATCGGTGTGATGCAATGTTTTGGTGGCAAGTTCGGCTTCGCTGGCCTCACGGGTTGCACCAACGGTTCGCCAGATGCCACCGCCGCTTTCGGCAATTTCCAAATAACTTTTCCCGGCATTTCGGGCAGCAAAATCTAGGGCGCGGCTGCCTGCAAAACACGCATGGGTGTGCGCATCTACAAAACCGGGAAGTACCACGGCTTCTTGTGTGATCTCCTGAATGGAAGCGTGTGGAAATTGCCTATGCAAATTATCAAATCGGCCAATGGCCTTGACTTTGCCTGCCTCAACCAAAATTCCACCCGCCTTAATACTGCGTAACCGATCATCGGTCAAGGCGCCTTTAAGTGGCAAATCATCCAAAGGAAGAATTTGGGTAAAAGGGCCAATGAGTACGGACTGGTTCATGTCATCACCTTTTTTTAACCCCACATATCTAAGTCAAACCGTTTCGCCCATTCTTGCGCCTTGTCATATCCGGCATCTGCATGGCGAAAAACACCTAAGGCTGGATCGTTGTGCAACACCCTACGAATACAGGCCGCTGCCCGATCCGTTCCGTCGGCCACCACAACCATGCCCGCGTGCTGCGAAAAACCCATACCTACCCCGCCGCCGTGGTGAAAGGAAACCCAAGTAGCGCCTCCCGCAGTATTGGACATTAGATTGAGCAAGGCCCAGTCGGAAACGGCGTCAGTTCCGTCTTTCATGGCTTCTGTTTCTCGGTTCGGAGAGGCCACGGAGCCACAATCTAAATGATCTCGACCAATGACAATCGGTGCTTTCACTTTCCCAGAACGCACCAGTTCATTAAAAAGCAAACCCGCCTGTTCTCGTTCACCCATTCCAAGCCAGCAGATACGTGCAGGAAGCCCTTGGAAAGCCACTTTTTCCTGCGCCCCTCGAATCCAAGTGGCGAGGCCCGTGTTTTCGGGGAAAAGTGCTAATAAGGCACGATCGGTGGTGAAGATGTCTTCCGGGTCACCAGAAAGCGCCACCCACCGAAATGGGCCTTTTCCTTCACAAAAAAGTGGGCGGATGTAAGCAGGGGTAAATCCTGGAAAATTAAAGGCATTGGGTTCGCCACCCTGACGCGCAAATTCCCGTAAATTGTTGCCATAGTCAAAGACAACGGCGCCGTTTGCTTGGTGCTGTAGCATGAAACCGACATGACGGGCCATGCTTCTTAATGCACGCTCCTGATAGAGGACTGGATCACTCTTTCGTAATTTAAGGGCTTCTTCTGGTGTTAATCCATACGGTACATAACCATTTAAGGGGTCGTGGGCGGATGTTTGGTCGGTAAGAATATCGGGTGTAATGCCCGCTTCCAACAGTTTTTCCAGTACATCGCCAATATCGCCTACCAACCCCACCGAGAGGTTTTCCTTCTTGCTCATGGCGGTTTGAATCCAAAGCATGGCCTCGCTAAAAGAATCGGTCATGCGGTCTATATAGTGTGTTTCCAAACGTTTTTGGATACGAGTGGGGTCTATATCTACGCCCAGAAAGGTAGCACCAGCCATTGTGGCGGCCAAGGGTTGTGCGCCGCCCATCCCACCCAAGCCACCTGAAACCAAAAGTTTTCCACGTAAATTGCCACCAAAATGTTGTCGGCCACATTCCATGAAGGTTTCGTAAGTTCCTTGAAGAATGCCTTGCGAACCGATGTAGATCCAGCTTCCGGCGGTCATTTGACCATACATCATCAACCCCCTTTCGCGTAGTTCATTAAAATGTTTCCAATTGGCCCAATGCGGAACCAAATTGCTGTTTGCAATGAGTACACGGGGGGCTTCAGGGTGTGTGCGGACGATTCCAACGGGCTTGCCAGATTGGATTAAAAGGGAGTGGTTTTCGTCTAATTCCAAAAGTAAGGCAATGATTTTTTCGAGAGCCGGACGGTCACGGGCTGCTTGTCCGATGCCGCCGTAAACAACAAGCTCTTCCGGGTTTTCAGCAACGGCTGCATCTAAGTTGTTTAATAACATACGCAAGGGAGCTTCCGTCTGCCATGACTTTGCGTGTAATTGGCGTCCCATTGGCGCGCGATAAACTGGATGCGCAGCATATGTCTTAATAAAGTCCGAAAGAGTCGAATCCATCGTTGAGTTCTTCATGGGAGGCTAATGTTTGGGTGAGGGTGTCGGAAAGAATGAGTTGGTGCAAAGCATGGATGTCTGCAGATAACACTTTGTCTTGGGTAGCAAAATCCACTTTTTCACGCACCAGTCCAATGATTTCTTCGATAATGGGGCTTGATTTTAAAGGCCGCCTAAAAGCAATGGCTTGAGTGGCATAGAGTAATTCTATCGCCTGAATGTATGCCAAATTATCGAGAACCATGTGTAGCTTGCGCCCACTAATAGAACCCATCGAAACGTGGTCTTCTTGGCCAAGCGAGGTAGGGATACTATCGGCAGAGGCTGGGAAACACAAGGATTTGTTTTCACTCACCAAAGCAGCTGTGGTGTATTGTGGGATCATAAAACCAGAATTTAATCCCGTGTCATGAAGTAAAAGTCTGGGTAGGCCATACCGCCCTTCAAGCATTAAATAGCATCGCCTATCGGCGATGTTGCCTAATTCTGCTGCAGCCAATGTTGCATAATCTAATGGGAGGGCAATCGGTTGTCCATGGAAATTACCACCACTGAGGGCCTCTTCCATCCCTAAAACGATGGGGTTATCCGTAACGGCATTGAGTTCGATCTCGGTCACTTCCTTCAGGTGGAGCCAAGCGTTTCTGGAGGCACCATGTACCTGAGGGATACAACGTAAGGAATAGGGATCTTGGACGCGGCCACATTCGGCATGAGAAGCCAATACTTCGGAACCATTGATTAACTTCCTAAGGCGCTGGGCCACCAACTGACTGCCCCGAAAAGGGCGAAGGTCATGCAGCCGCGCTTCGAATGGTTTTACGGAACCCATTAGTGCCTCGATGGAAAGCGCGCCTATGACATCCGCCCATTCGAGGTGATGATGTAGCCGCGCTACGCCATGTACAGCATGGGCAAGCATAAATTGGGTACCATTAATCAATGCCAACCCTTCTTTAGGTCCCAATTGAATCGGAGAAAGGCCCAGTTTTTCCAAAACCCGACGAGCAGGTTGACGATTTCCCTGAAAAAAAACCTCTCCAAAACCCAGAAGAGGTAAGAAAAGATGGGCCAATGGCGCCAGATCGCCAGATGCTCCCACGGAACCTTTTTCAGGAACAACTGGCGTGATGCCTTCTCGAAGCATCGTGAGAAGGAAGGCAATGGTTTGGGGCTGTATGCCGGAAAAGCCACGTGCCAAGGCATGAACTTTGCAGATAAGCATGGTGCGGGCCATCGTTTCGGAAATGGGATCACCCACACCCACACTATGACTAATTAGTAAATTGTGTTGAAGTTCTGCAGTTTGTGCCGGAGAAATCAAGGTATCACAAAGGGGGCCAAATCCTGTATTGATTCCATAGACGGGGGTTTCTCCAGAGGCCATTTTGGAGACATAGGCCGCATTTTGAGAGATTTTATGAATGACGGCTTCTGAAAGAATGCCTAAATCTGGCTTTTTTAATAAATCAAGAACAAAACCGACACCAAGGTGGTCTTTTCCAAATGAAAACATATCCGTGGTCAAAGGTTGCAGGGCCGGCTCATGGAACCGCTTTCAGCAAGATACAATATTTATTGCCGACAAAAAAACGGAACAGACAATCTAAACAATAGGCACGATTGCTTGATATGGCCTCCACTTCTTTGCCAAACTTGGATGCGATGATGGGTAAGCAACAAAACCGGGAATGCAAAGCGAAACGGGTAATTCGCCATTTAAAAGACCTAACCATAACCTTTATTTTGAAGGACAATACAATACAAGGTGCCCATTACAAAGATTTTGATATGGCATTTTTTATGCGCCTTCCAACCTCTTGCCCGATGGCAATACCAATTATTCCGCCTGCGAGAGCATCCGAAAGCCAGTGAACCGTCATCGTAACCCCCCATCCAATATATAGGGCATACCAAACAACCAATAACCGGAGTTCTCGTCGCCGGATAAAAGGGAGTAGGGCAAATGACATCGCAAAAGCAGTCATGGCATGGCCTGATGGGAAACCCTCAACTAAGCTTTCCCATAAATTGGCTCCTTGTAAAAAACCAAACCGAAACTGGGCACTAAAATCCACTTCGCCCAATGCCTCGAAGGGTTCGCGGGGAATGCGGTTGGTGAAGGCTTTCATAAAAGTGGAAATGCCCCATGTGGCGATAAAAGCATAGAGTGCTGCTTTTGCACGAAAGGCATCCATCACATGCTTTTTTCCTCGTAGAAAAAGCCAGATAGGAAGCACTACGGGCATTAATATCCCAATAAATACTGAGGGAATCGCAATATATTGCAGCCACATCCATTGTTCACTCCATTTTGCCCAGATCCAATCAAGGCCACTGAAAAGGCAGAGTACAGCCAAGAAGACCGCGAAGACAAGTAGATAAAAAGGGTGCTTCATGGTATCTGGATAACAGTTTTGCCAACTACCCGTTTCCCTTGTTCGAAATCGGCAAGGGTTTGGATAGCTTGACCAAGCGATACCGTTTGTCCAATAACCGGACGAAGATGGTGTTCGGAAGCCAACTTTGCCAAGGCGGCCAAGTCTTCTTGACGTACTTGGGTGATAAGGGGCTTTAAGCGGCTATTAAACAATTGGAAAAGCAAATTGAATGGTTTGGGATTAAGTTCCAAAAAAATACCTTTTTGGGTGAGAAGCGGTTTTATTTGTCCGAATGTGAAGATTCCGACTGTATCAAACACAATATCGTAAGGTCCGGAAAAGTCCGAAAGGCTGGTTTTTTTGTAGTCTAATACCTCGTCTGCGCCGAGTGATTTGGCCAACGCCAAATTAGATGCGCTGCAAGTACCTGTCACGTTGGCATTGTTTGCCTTGGCAATTTGGACGGCCATCATACCCACACCGCCTGTGCATCCAATAACCAAAACGCGGTTTCCGGATTGTAAGGCTCCTTTTTCCAATAATGCCCGCAAAGCCGCAGTACCCGCCATTGGCAAACACGCCGCTTCCTCGAAAGATAAATGTTCGGGTTTGAGGTAAGTAAGTTCCGTAGAAACAATAGCTTGTTCTGCAAAGGTTTGTGCATCTTTGAAGGGAACAAAACCAAATACTGCATCACCTGCTTTAAATCGTGGAGAATTGGATTGGGTGACGGTGCCAGCGAAGTCACTACCCATCCCACGAGGAAACTTAGTGCCTGTAAAAAGTTTCATCTCGCCTCGCCGGATTTTGAGGTCAACCGGATTGACCGAGGCGGCATGAACCTCTACCAAGAGTTCTGCTGCTTTCAGCGAGGGTAAGACCCGATCGGTCAAGTGCATTTGTTCAACACCGCCATAGGCGTTGTATTGGATTGCTTTCATAGGGGATTGCAAGATAATAAAGAAGGTGAAGCGTTTATTTAAATTACGTATATTGGTCTTGTCATTTTATATAGTCTGTAATTTTATATGTAGTAAATAAAAATAGGCTATTGAAAAATACAATAGAAAATGAATGTTTTAGACGTTGTGGCCACACAAAGCAAGAGAAATCCATTTCAAGGGCTTGTATCAATGGGAGGCCGTTTTTTCAAAAGATGCAACCGCTAAACGAACGAAATCCGAATGAGAAAAAACAAAGACTTTAACCCCAATCAGTGCCCCGTAACTCATTGTCTGAACCTGATCGGTGGGAAATGGAAACCGATTGTATTGTATCTGATTCCGCGAGGGTGCAACCGGTTTGGAATGCTTCAGAAGGCCATTCCTGCGATCAGTAAACAAATGCTGGTGCAACAGCTGCGGGAATTAGAAGAAGATGGGCTGATTAGCCGGAAGATTTATGCCGAAGTACCACCACGGGTCGAGTACGCCATCACCGATTATGGTGAAACCCTGTTCCCGCTGATTAATGCGATGAGTGAATGGGGGCTGGCAGATATGGCGAAGAAAACTTCCAAAATATCCGAGTTGGGATAAGAGGAATGTATTTCCAAAACAAAAAAAGGTGACCTCGGCGAGATCACCTTAAAATTGCCTTCTCAGAAAGTAGATTATGCCAAGTGGAACCGATCTAAGTTCATGACTTTGTTCCACGCGGAGACAAAGTCCCGTACAAATTTGGCTTGTCCATCGGCACTGGCATAGACTTCCACCAATGCACGAAGTTCGGTATTAGAGCCAAAGACCAGATCGGCGCGGGTAGCTGTCCACTTGGTTTCACCTGTGGCGCGGTCATGGCCTATAAAAGCCGTGTTTTCGGCATTGGTGGGTTTCCAAATCGTCCGAATATCCAAAAGATTTACAAAGAAATCATTAGATAGAACGCCGGGTCGTTGGGTTAGAACACCCTTTTGTGATCCATCGGTATTGATGTTGATGGCGCGTAAACCGCCCAACAAAACCGTCATTTCCGGGGCTGTAAGGGTGAGTAACTGGGCTTTGTCCACCATCAATTCTTCTGTAACCGATGCAAAGGCGGTTTTGGCGAAATTGCGGAAGGCATCTGCGTTGGGTTCCATTACGGCAAAAGATACCACATCGGTTTGGTCTTGCGAGGCGTCGGCCCGACCCGGAGTAAAGGGAACTGAAACCGCAAATCCTGCATCAGTAGCGGCTTTTTCGATGGCTGCGCAGCCTCCTAAAACGATGAGATCGGCCAAAGAAACTTGTTTACCGTCTGTTTGAGTTTGGTTAAACGCGGCTTGGATCCCGCCGAGCACGCCCAGGACTTTTTCTAATTGTGCAGGATTATTGACCTCCCATGATTTTTGTGGCTCCAGACAGATTCTTGCGCCATTCGCGCCACCACGTTTGTCAGATCCTCGGAAAGTGGAAGCCGAAGCCCATGCCGTTGCGACCAATTCCGAGACAGAAAGGCCCGAAGTCAAAAGCTGTGATTTAAGCCCGGTAATATCGGCATCCGTAATGATCGGATGGTTTACGGCTGGAATTGGATCTTGCCACACGAGGTCTTCGGCGGGTACTTCCGGGCCGAGGTAACGGGACTTAGGCCCCATATCTCGGTGGGTAAGTTTAAACCATGCACGGGCAAAAGCATCCGCAAATTCGTCTGGATGTTCAAAAAACCGACGCGATATTTTCTCGTATTCCGGATCGAACCGCAAGGAGAGGTCGGTGGTGAGCATAATTGGTGCATGGCGTTTGTCTGCAAGGTGGGCGTCCGGAACGGTAGCGGCTCCTTGTCCATGCTTGGGGATCCATTGGTGCGCTCCAGCGGGGCTTTTGGTTAATTCCCACTCGTAGCCGAACAAATTCCAGAAAAAGTTATTGCTCCAGCGGGTTGGGGTGGTGGTCCAAGCCCCTTCCAAGCCACTTGTGATGGTGTCTTCGGCATGTCCTTTTCCGTAGCTATTGATCCAGCCAAGGCTTTGATCTTCGATATTGGCCCCGGCGGGTTCACGTCCTACATATTTTCCCGGATCTGCCGCACCGTGGGTTTTGCCAAAGGTATGACCACCTGCAATGAGTGCCACGGTTTCTTCATCGTCCATGGCCATACGTGCAAAGGTTTCACGAATGTCTCGTGCAGCAGCAACAGGGTCTGGATTGCCGTTTGGTCCTTCAGGATTTACATAAATCAGACCCATCTGAACAGCTCCGAGCGGGTTTTCGAGGTCACGATCTCCCGAATATCGTTTATCGCCGAGCCATTCTGTTTCTGCACCCCAATAAATATCTTCTTCGGGCTCCCAAACATCTTCGCGTCCACCTGCAAAACCGAATGTTTTGAATCCCATAGACTCAAGGGCACAGTTTCCTGCCAAAATCATGAGGTCTGCCCATGAGAGTTTGTTTCCATACTTTTGTTTAATAGGCCAAAGCAACATGCGGGCTTTGTCTAAGTTGGCATTGTCGGGCCAGCTATTTAACGGGGCAAAGCGTTGCGTCCCAGAACCTGCACCACCACGCCCATCGCCCACGCGATATGTCCCAGCGCTATGCCAAGCCATGCGTATAAAGAAGGGGCCATAATGCCCGTAGTCGGCAGGCCACCAGTCTTGTGAGTCTGTCATTAATACAAAAATATCTTGTTTAACGGCTGCCAAGTCTAAGCTTTTGAACGCTTCTGCGTAGTCAAAGTCGGGATCCATTGGGTTGGAAGCAGTCGTATGCTGACGCAAGATGTTCAGTTTTAATTGATTGGGCCACCAGTCACGGTTGCTGGTTCCCGACATGCGGACTTTAGGTGTGTGGTGTACAACCGGACACTTTCCGGTTTCCGGAGAAAGATTTTCCATAGTCAATGTTTAAAAAATGGTTATTGGATACAGGTTGTAATTTACGGAAAACGCTTTCTATTCAACTTATACATATGGGCTTTTAAAGATGTAGTAAATATGTTTTAGAGTAAAAATAAAGGTCTATACATATGTAAAGACCTGTTATAGATTTATTTGTTTTTATGGATCATTTTTTCGGCTCTGGCATCACCACACGAATGTGCAACTCCTCCAATTGGTGATTGTCCACCGAGTCGGGAGACTGTACCATTAATTCTTGGGCGGATGCTGTTTTGGGAAAAGCGATCACATCACGCAAGGAGGGTGAACCCGTGAGCAGCATCACCATACGGTCTAAGCCGAGTGCAACACCGCCATGCGGAGGGGCTCCAAAGCGGAAGGCATCTAATAAAAATCCAAAACGGGCTTGGGCTTCTTCGGCGTCAATACCCAATAATTCAAACATTTGTTGTTGTACTTCTCGGTTATGAATCCGGATAGAGCCGCCTCCGATCTCGAATCCATTCAGCACGATGTCATAGGCCCGCGCCCGCACCTTGTCGGGATCGGTTTTCATGAGTGGTAGGTCGTCTGGGTTGGGTGATGTAAACGGGTGGTGCATGGCATACCAACGATCTTCGGTACTGTTGGGATCGCGCTCCACGAGGGGAAAATCGGTTACCCAAAGGAATTCCCATGCTTCACCGTCGGGGATGAGGTTCAATTCGTTCGCCAAGGCCAAGCGTAGCCCGCCCATTTGCTCAAAGACCTTGGGCTGTGGGCCTGCCAAAATAAAGACCAAGTCTCCTTTTTGAGCACCAATGGTTTCTAAGCCTTTTTTAACAAATTCAGCAGGCAGCACCTCGGCTTTAATAGAAGAATAAATGGTATCGTCTTGTTGCCACTTGAAGTAGATCAGTCCGGCAGCGCCCAATTTCTTACGGGCCACGTCTTTGTCCATTTTATCCAACCACGCACGGCCACGCTCGCTTTCACCGGGAACCAAAATCCCAACAATGGCCCCTTTGTTTTCTAAAACCTGATTAAAAATCCGGAAAGGAGAACCCGCAAAGGCCGTACTTAGATCAAATAGCGGTAAGCCAAAGCGTAAATCCGGTTTATCAACCCCATAAGTTCGGATTGCCGCATCGTAGGTCATTCTTCGGAAGGGCGTTTGCAGGGTAACGCCTTTTAGTTCCTGCCAAACCTTCACCATCAGCCCTTCGATGATCTGTTGAACCGCCGATTCGGTAGCAAAAGTCATTTCAACGTCTATTTGCGTAAATTCGGGCTGTCGGTCTGCACGCAGGTCTTCGTCACGGAAACACTTCGTAATCTGGAAATAGCGGTCCATCCCGGCCACCATTAGAATTTGCTTGTAGGTTTGTGGAGATTGTGGGAGCGCAAAAAATTGCCCGGGATGTACTCGGCTTGGCACCAAATAATCGCGCGCGCCCTCTGGCGTGGATTTCATCAGGACGGGCGTTTCCACTTCTATAAAATCATTTTCTGAAAAGTGACGGCGGGTAATTTGGTATAATTTGTGTCGAAGGATAAGGTTTTGTTGTAGTCCAAGGCGCCGCATGTCCAAATAACGATACCGCAGACGTAGTTCTTCATTGACTTTCCCAGACTTTTCCTCGTGTGCCGAGAGAGAAAACGGTACCGGATCGGAAGCATTCAGGATAATCAAGTCATGTACCCGGATCTCAATTTGTCCGGTGGGGAGTTTCGGATTTACATTTTCGGCATCTCGCTCCTGTACCACGCCCTGAACTGAAATCACAAACTCGCTACGGAGCGCTTCTGCGGCGGCATGAGCGGTTTGGTTGTCTTGTGGGGAAAAGACGACTTGCGTCAAGCCAAATCGGTCTCTAAGGTCAATAAAAATAACGCCTCCCAAATCGCGGCGTGTATCCACCCAGCCTTTGAGGGTTACGGTTTTCCCTACTTCGACGAGGGTTAAACTGCCACAAGTATGCGACCGTTCACCATGGGTGTCTTTTCCGAAATGTGTCATGTTTATACAGGATATAAAAGGTTGTTTTGCACCAAATCGCTATCGCCAATGTCAGAAAGCGCTTTTTAAAAACTATTCCCATAAAAAAAGGCCCGTTTCCGGCCTTCGGTTTTAGGGTGTAATTCCAAAAATATAGTTTTTACCCATCGTCGTGGCAATCAAGATTGTAAAAAGAATCATTCTACAATGCGAGGTAGGCTCAATCTGGTGTATAGAGGAGCCGCAAAATGCCCCAAATTCGGACAATAGACCTTGAGGTGGTGTATTTAGATCGCCCGATTTTTTAAGGCCCGTAACAAAACGATTGCAAAACCATCGTACTTTATGTTCATACCCCGAAAACCTTCTCCTAATGAAGCACATTTTTATTATTGGCAATGGAATTTCCGGTATTACGACCGCTCGGTATATTCGGAAGCAAAATCCTGAAATCAAAATCACCGTTATTGGCAACGAGACGGATTATTTTTATGCAAGAACGGCTTTGATGTATCTGTATATGGGCCATCTTCAATTTAATGATACCAAGCCTTATGAAGATGGATTCTGGAAAAAAAACCGAATCTCCCTTGTCAAAGGCGATGTGGTGTCTCTTCGTCCAGAAGACCGCAAGCTTCTTCTGGCAGATGGCCGTAGTTTTGTCTTTGACCAACTGGTTATCGCCTCCGGTTCTAAACCGCTGATGGCAAATTGGCCTGGCGAAACCCTTTCTGGCATACAAGGATTCTATGGGATGAACGATTTGGCGCTGTTGGAGGAAAATACCCAGAATATCCGTAATACAACGGTAATTGGGGGGGGATTAATTGGGATCGAATTGGCGGAAATGCTGCACACCAGAGGGCTTCACGTTACTTTTTTGGTTCGTGAGGGCCGGTATATGGAACGGATTCTACCGCCCGAAGAATCTGAATTGGTACACCAAGAAATCCGCCGCAATGGAATTTGCCTCCAATTGAATACGGCGGTTAAGGCATTTCATGCAGACAGGAATGGTCGTGTATCTAAGGTTGAAACCACCACAGGTCAAGAAATACCCACCCAATTGGCGTGCATCAGCATTGGCGTTACCCCGAATATTGATTGGTTGAACGGAAGTGGTGTCAACACCCGTCGTGGCGTGTTGGTGGATGCCCATTTTCAGACTAATTTCCCCAATATTTTTGCGGTTGGAGATTGTGCGGAATTTCAAAATCCGTTACCCGGACAACGCCCCCTTGAACAACTTTGGTACACCGGAAAGATGCACGGAGAAGTATTGGGAAAGGTGCTAGGCGGAGGAAAAGCGATGTATCAAAAAGGGGTATTCTTTAACTCGGCTAAGTTTTTTGATATGGAATATCAGGTATATGGCGATGTAACGCCTGATGTTCCAGCCGGGGTTCAGGAAGTTTTCTGGCAACATCCGCACGACCACAAGTCTATCCGCATCCGATACAATGCCACAACAGGATCCGTTATTGGTTTTTTGGTGATGGGGATACGGTTTAGACAACAAGCCTGCCAAGAATGGATCAGACGAAAAACACCCATCAAGGAGGTGCTGACAAATCTGAAGATGGCCTTTTTTGATCCTGAATTTTTTGATACTTTTGGAACGGAAGTGAGAGAGGTCTATAAGGCTGCCACTGGAAAACCATGGACCATGCCTTCCATTCCCAAACGAACTTTTTGGCCGTTCTATAGACCCAAATAAAGTTTTTTGGGGAATTAATTAATACGTTCTTTGGTTATCAATCATGATTCAAGCACAACTTACAGAAAAACTAAATACCTTGGAAAATGCGACATGCGTCCTGCTAAATCACGCAGAAACCTTCCCGGAGGCGGCAAGAGTGGTGAAGCCTTCCCCTGATGTATGGTCGCCGATAGAGGTAGTGTATCACCTCTATTTGTCTGAAAGAATGTCTCAGGTTTTGGTTCAGCGGTTTCTTTCTTCTGGTAAAAAGGCGTCTCAGGCAAGCCTTAAATCTACCATCGGTATGTGGAAACTTCGGATTGGCAACCTCTTGCCTGTACAGATCAATGCCCCTGGTCCGGTCGCGAAAATTCCGCCGAATTTGCAATGGGATCATGTTCGGGAGGAATGGTTTGTCCAGCGAAGAGACCTTCAAACGTGGTTGGGGGGACTTCCCGACGAAGTGGTGACTTCTACTTGTTTTCGGCATCCGATTGCCGGAGATATATCTTTGGTGCAGATGCTGGACTTTTTCTTGATCCATCTGAACCGTCATGAGTTGCAAATCCGAAAGCGGCTTAAGGCGTAAGGGTTTTGTGTATAAGGTTTTTTTCCATCAAAACCACCGGAAGCTTCTCTCCATTGGGCAAGGGTACACGAATGTTGTTGGTCTCGTGATAACCGTGCCGTGCATATAACGGAACGCCCGCCAAAGTGGCCCCGAGGGAAAACCTGCGGAATCCCGCCTCAAATGCCTTTAGTTCGCACCACGCCAATAATTGCCCGCCTATTCCCATCCGCGCCCAAGCTGGATGAACAAAAAAGGCACGGATCCGAGCAGCTTCGGTTTGTGGATCCATCCATTCCCCGTCTTCGCGGTGGGTTGCATGGTCGCTCCCGAACAATGTTTTTCGGCCAGACCACCCACCACAGGCAACGACAAGCCCTTCATTTTCAACCACGTAATAAGTTCCATCCAGAATCAGCTGAGAATCTGCACCAAATACCGTTCCGATAGCACCTTCCAACTGCCGATCGGTATAATAAGGGGCCTGTAAAATGCGGGTAGAATGTGCAATTAAGTCATTAAGTATGTGTACTTCGTCCATCCGTGCGGGACGAATAGGGGCCTGAAAATGGGTCATGTTGTAATGGATAAAAATCTAAAAGCCCAAAGAATTAATCAAAGATATATCCTCTTCTGACGCAGTTCCAGTTTGCCGTTTTTCCAATAGCTCGGATACAAAGAGGGTGGCATAGGGGCCTAAGATGGTATCGCTGCGTTTGGCATGTTCCCTAAAATGGGTTACCAAAGCTACTGGAATCTTTTTACCATTTAGATAAACCTCCCGCTTGGTGCCATTAGGCCCTAAAGGGGCGGCATTGGGAAAACTTTTGTGGGGTTCGAATTGTCGAGAACCAAAATGACAACCCACACATTGCACGGGCGATTTTAAAGTTTGTGGTTTGGCCAGTGTTTGTTCTGCCAACTTGCCCGCTTGATCATATACCCAATAATCCCAAAAGCCATCTTGGCGCTTTTTCATTACCGTGGTTTCTACCCACTTTCCGTCTTCGCGGTGTTCGCCAACAAAGGTAGTTCCCACAGGATACAAAATTTTTTCACCATTTTCTTTGTACGAAGTGAGTGCTGTTCGGATCGCAGATTCAGGCACATAGACATCTCGTATGGCAGTGGTCATGACCCCCGAAACAGATAGTCTAAAGCCTTGTTTATACGAATCTTGCTGTAAAAATAATGAAAGTGACACAGGCATATTTCTGGCGCGGTTATAGGTGGCCGCAACCCAAGATTTTAGGCCGTTCCAGTCCATTTTATCCGCTGGCAGTTGGGCGGCTGCCTCAGGAGAAACGGCTTTAAGGGCTGACTTCCGGATAAAGAAGGCCGTTCCGTCTTTCACCAGAATCCCGGCTTTAATTGGATCTTGGCCTTCGGGGGCGGCATACCCACCAAGATAAAACAATAATAAACGTTCTTGATCGGACTTGTTTAGGCTAACGGGCAGTAAATCGGGATCGGATGTGGGTGAACAGCCGCTTATCATTGCCCAAAAAAGCCAAACGATAATAACTTTTTTCATCGGTATGATGTATGGTATGTGATGATCTGTGGGCAGGGAACTGCAAGATAATGCAATAACCCCTATAAGAATGTGGGGGAAATGATGAAACACAGACCGAACAGCAGCGACCATCGGTTGTCTTGGCGTCTAATACCCTTATTTGGACTTTCGCAACTGAATACGGGTGTACACGTTTTTTCCGACCAATGCACCTTGGTGCTTGCCGAGAACAAGGGCGTGCAAGTAGTGGATGCCCCCATAAAGCCTACTCATCCCAGCTTCGGTAGCGGCTTCCTCGAAGGAACGAAAGGTGCGTGGCTTGATCCCATAGCTCTCCTCGGATCGGTCCGTAAAGCGGAATTTATTGCCAAAGAAATGGGCCAATACAGTAGCGGCGGCCATCGAAATGACACTATGACCACTGGTATGTTCCGGAAAAGGTGGGGTTTCGAGCATGGGTCGCCACTCAGGATCTATGTACTTCCGAATCACCGTGATCGGGCGGACAAATTCATCGGCATACTTTTGTTCCCAAGCAGCAATGAAGCCATCGGCGAGGGCCAGCGAAACCATGCAATACGCTTCAGCAGTTTGAACCGGCGAACTTTTTTTTGTATTGGTTGCCATCTCGGTGATGCCAATCCAATGGGCGGGTGGGGATATTTTTTTTATGGTGATTGCAAGATGGCCTTGGTATTGTGTGGTTGCAGGACTATCGTCCCAAAAGTCGGCGATCCACTTTTGTTCTGCCGTTAGGGTTTTCGTGGTCTGATATACCCGCATCAATTCGGTGTGGTATTTGGATCCTGGCGTCATATCAAATTTGGGTGGGCCTTCTACCCTAAATTGGGCGCTTGAATCCATCACAAATGGACGTATCTTGCTCCAATTCGGCTCTAATGCCGCCATGTAATTTGGGGGCGTTGGTTGCCATTTATCTTCGCCCTTTTTTACATCGTACCGACGCATAGAGCGGGTTTGGGCGTATTGATCGGTTTTAGACCATGCCACCACTCTCGCGGCAATGGCATTGCCCAATTGTGTAGATCGTGCGGCTACTTCGGGCGGGATATTTAGTTTTTCAAATGCCGACATCGCGGTTTGGCGCTTTTCTGCAAGCATTGTAGTGGAAAAAACAAATTTTCCGGCAGTTTCAAAAAATGCCTGTGTTCCTACCAAAAGCCAATGATATGTTTTGCCCGGCTCTGGTTGCGGCATTTCGGGAAATGAACCCAGTTGCCCATATAAGCTACGATACGTTGGGTCTTGGCGATGAATGCCTTCATAAAGTGCGGTCATTGTGTACGCATAAACCCTGCTGGCGACGGGGGGCGAGAGAATATCATGTACGATGGTCTCCGTCAAAGCATGCACACTTTGGTGCATCAAGGTGCGGTGTAGGGTTTGCTCGGCTTTTGTGGAATGGGGTTGGGAAAAAGAAAAGGGCACCCAACAAATCCAAAGAAAGACATAAAAAAAACGTTTCATCAGTTTAAAGATCGGTGAAAAGGGTTCCAAAGAAAGCTAATTGGGGAAAATGAGGATTCCAAATGAAGAACCAAATGGGTTTCGGGGCGTAATGAAAAATTAAAGCAAAGAAACAATGAACGAACAAGAACGCCTTACTACGTCGGTTTTTGGTACTTTGCCCGATGGAAGGTCGGTGTACCGCTTTGTATTGACATCGCCTTATGGAATTGAGGTTGCTTTATGTAATTGGGGGGCAACGGTGTTGCAAATACAAATGCCCGATTGCAACCAAGACGTGGGTGATGTTGTTTTGGGGTATGATACGTTAGAGGGGTATATGCAAGATCCGTTTTACCTTGGGGCCACCATTGGGAGGGTCGCTGGACGAATCAAGGATGCCCGTTATTGGAAAAATGGAAAGCGGTATCAGTTAGGGCGTAATGCGGGGCTGCATCATCTACACGGCGGTGAAAAGGGCTGGAGCCGTGTCCTCTGGGACGCCTATCCTTTTGAAACCAATCATTCTTCGGGCGTGGTGTTCTGTCATACGTGCAAAGATGGAACCGAAGGCTATCCTGGAAATGTAACGGCTTCGGTTCGTTATACCTTGTGTGGCAAAACACTCCAAATTCATTATGAAGCAATGACCGATCAGGAAACACCCCTCAACCTAACCAACCACACGTATTTTAATTTAAAGGACGGGGGCGCAACGGGCATAGAATCCCACAAACTTTTTATTCGTGCGGCATATTACCTGCCCATGAGCGAAGCCTATGTCCCGCAAGGTTCCTTTGATCCGGTGTACAATACGCCTTTTGATTTTATGAAGCCCCGTAAATTGGCCAAAAAGATGGACGTACCGAACCCCCAATTACAGCAGGCGGGCGGATTAGACCATTGTTTTGTTTTGGAGGAAGAGTCTTACACGCCTTGTTTGGCCGCTACATTGCGGGAAAAATCTTCCGGACGATCCTTGGATGTCTTTACAACCTATCCCGCTGTGCAATGTTATTCGGGCAATTTTTTGGACGGTTCCCAAAAAGGCCGTGGAGCAATTCCTTATATCAGGCGTGCAGGAATTTGTCTCGAAACCCAATATTTCCCCGACTCCCCGAATCAACCCCATTTTCCCTCCATCTTTTTGCTTCCGGGGGAGGTTTATCAGCAACAAACCCTCTGGCGATTTTCATGGGGAGCATAGAACTTGTTAGAACAAGTGATCAAGAATTGCAAGATTGGCAACCATCTACAATACTTTGGGTTGTACATCCTTTAATTAAACCCGTCCTGTTTATATGAAATCCATTTTTTGGTTATTAAGTTGGTTGGTGCATATACCTTTTTTGCTCGCACAAACATCGGTGGTTACTTGGGAACTTACACCGGAAAAATACCGTGTTTCAGCAGGAAATGAGGTGCGGATTCAGATTATCGGACACATCGAAGACGGGTGGCATGTTTATGCAATGGGTTCGCCTGCGGGGCGGCCCCTTTCCGTAAAGTTTACCAAATTGCCATCGTTTTTTGTACAAAAAGGGGGATTTATACAGCGGGGTGAAGAAAAAATGTATGATCCGAACTTTGAGTCTGATGTGTTGCAATGGGATAAAACCGCATACATAGAAGGGGTACTGTACATTGCACCCGATGCGCCTGCGGGTGTACACGCCCTATCGGCAGAAGTGGCGTTTATGTCTTGTGACGATCGCCTTTGTTTGCCTGTAAAGAAAATACTGTTGATGACGAATGTAGAAGTGGCACCGCTGCCTAACCTTAATACAGACAACAAGGCGTCGAGCAATAAATCAATCGTTCAGGATTCTCTTACCCGCCCTGTTCCCATTCCAGAAATTCGTTGGACTTGGCAATTGGCCAATACCTCGGTGGCGCGTGGTGGGTTATTACAAGTGGATTTTAAAGCCGTTATTCCAGAAAATTGGAAACTGTACACCCCCGACTCGCCTGCCGGAAATCCACTCCGATTGGACCTCCGCCAGCCTGTGGGGGCCAAGGTGGAAGGTGCATTGCGGCCCTTTGACGGGAAAGAAGCGTATGACACTGTGTTTAAATCAAACGTGCGTCAGTGGACAGAAAAAGCGCAGTTTACGGCATTTCTCCGGATACCAGATGAAGTAAAAGGGGATGTACATTTGGTGGGGAAAATAAAGTACATGATCTGTAATGCCACCGTGTGCGTACCTCGGCAATCTGATTTTAGTGTAAGCCTTCCGATCTACAGGCAAAAGGGGGCCGCTTTGGGTGAGGGTACAGACGAAAACCGAGGAGGTGGAGCGGGGGTAATGGCTACCGACGCCTTAAAGCAGGCCAAGTCGGGCGGCTTATGGGCCTTTCTCTTTTTGGCTATTGGGGCAGCACTCGCGGCTTTGTTGACCCCATGTGTTTTCCCCATGATTCCGCTTACAGTCTCTTATTTTACACATCGTACCCAAAATGCGGTTAGATCTGCCTTGGTTTATGGCTTGGCGATAGTCGGCACTTTTACGGGATTGGGATTGTTGATGGCCGCTATTTCGGGTGCTGCTGGTGCACAAACCATTGCAGCCAATCCGTGGGTAAACCTCTTTATTGGCTTGGTATTTATGGCATTTGCGTTCTCGTTATTGGGATTTTATGAACTCACCATTCCAAATGGCTTGCTTAATTATTTTAATCAAAAAGGGAATGAAAATAAAGGTTATTTGGGGTTGATATTTATGGGTTTTACCCTCACGTTGGTTTCGTTTTCCTGTACGGTTCCCTTTGTTGGTGGCTTGTTGGCAGCCACCACGCAAGGCAATTGGTCGTGGCCTATCTTAGGAATGTTGGCGTTTAGCATCACTTTTGCATTACCCTTCGTCTTGTTTGCAATGTTCCCGAATTGGCTAACGGCTTTGCCCAAATCGGGTTCATGGATGAATACCGTAAAAGTGGTTCTCGGTTTTGTGGAATTGGCTGCAGCCATCAAGTTTTTGTCGAATGCAGATTTGGTTTGGGGTACGTTCTGGCTTTCACGCCCACTGGCCATTGTTTTGGCCGGTATTATCTTCTTGCTGACCGCTTTGTTTTTAATGGGCTGGTTACGTTTACCTCATGCCCAAATAGGTGAACGTATTTCTGCTTTTCGTTGGGCGGGAGCCTTGGCTTTTACTGGGCTTTCGGTCTATTTGTTTTCGGGTATCAATGGGGCGGCCCTTCCGATTTTTGATCCGTATTTGCCTCCGGCTTTTGTATCAACAGAAAAAAATACCCAAACCGCAAAAACAGCATCGCTTAAAGATGTTCATGGATGGATTGGGAATGATCGTCATCCTGCCGAAAAAGCCAAATGGGAGGCCTTTAGATTGGCAAAGACAACCGGAAAGCCCGTTTTTATTGATTTTACGGGTTATACCTGTACCAATTGCCGGCAAATGGAGGCCAGTGTATTTCCTCAACCTGTCGTCGAGCAGCGATTAAAGGAAAAATTTGTCCTCCTCCGTCTTTATACCGATGATGATGCCGAAGGACCAATGATGCAAGAATACCAATTGGCCATGACGGGAACGGTTGCCTTGCCCACCTACGCCATCGTAACACCCGATGGAAAACTGCTTCGGCAGTGGAATGGCCTCGCCGATTTGTCCACCTTTGTGGCATTCTTAGACGGAATCTCTGCGCGTTCTTCTTGACTGATAAATACCATGCACCGATATCCTTTTAAACTATCCAACCGTAGTGGAGACACCCTCTTTGGGGATATGACCCTCCCCGATGGCTTTGGGCCTTTCCCTGTTTTGGTCTTTGTACATGGCATTAAAGGGTTCAAAGATTGGGGGTTTTGGCCCTTTCTGGCTGAAAGGCTCGCTGAAGAGGGCATTGCGTCTATTGCCTTCAACCTGTCGTTTAATGGCATGGGCGCGGAAAATATGACGGAATTTACGCGCCTCGACTTGTTCGAGCAAAATACCCTTTCTCGTGAACTAAGTGATGTGGCTGATATGCTCGCCGCCATCCGAAATGGCTTGGTGGGGCGCGGACAATTGGATGCACAACGCATTGGCTTGATGGGGCATTCCCGTGGCGGAGGCATTGCGATTATTACGGCTGCCGAGCAAACCGATGCTTTAAAATGCTTGGTTACATGGAACAGTATCGCTGATTTTTTCCAGCGGTTTAAACCTAATATGATCCAAGATTGGACAGAAAAGGGATTTACCGAAATCATGAACGACCGAACGGGTCAAAAAATGCGTATGGGAAAAATCCTGTATGACGATGCATTGGCCCACAAGGAACGATTAGATCTGCCCAAGCGGGCCCAACAACTTACCGCGCTACCGTGGCTGATTGTACATGCGGAAGACGACAATGTGGTTCCGTTTGCACATGCCGTTTATTTATACAACATGGCCGCACAACAACCAATCTTGCTAAAAGCGGCTGGTCAACATGGCTTGGGCGGCTCGTTTCCGCAAGCCGTTCCGCTACCTCCAACATTGGAAAACGTCATTGCAAGAACCGTTCGGTATGCCAAAACCCATCTATAGTGAAAATCATCAAATGCGCCTTCGTCTCGATAATTTCTGTAATCTATAATCTGCGAATAACGATATTTTGATTGCCCTCAATGGTCAAGTTGACGAACACGGCGATGGTAGCGCGTAATGATGTTCGGATCGGGAATTAACGACGTAACAGCGTCTTCCTTTCCGGCATATGGTAAAATAGAAAGTGCATAGCGGATACTTTCTAAGCGTGCCTTTTGCTTGCTATTGGCCTTCACAATCATCCAAGGGCTAAAGGAATTATGCGTTTTGCTAAACATTAGTTCTTTATACTTTGTATAGGCTTCCCATTGCTCTTGGGCCTTCATGTCCACCGGACTAATCTTCCATTGTTTTAAAGGATTGATCATCCGTGATTGGAACCGCTTGAGTTGCTCTTCTTTCGTAATAGAAAACCAGAACTTGATAAGCAATAACCCATCTTCGTAAAGCATGTGCTCAAATTCAGGCACTTGTTGCATAAAGATGTCATATTGCTTTTGATTACAAAAACCATTGACGGGTTCTACCACCGCACGATTGTACCAACTCCGGTCAAAAAACACAATCTCGCCACGGTTAGGGATTTGTCGTACATATCGTTGAAAATACCACTGACCACGCTCTTCTTCGGTGGGTTTGTTTAGGGCGACTACCCGCATGGCACGCGGATTTAGATGCTCGGTAAACCGTCGGATGGTTCCCCCTTTTCCAGCGGCATCACGCCCTTCGAACAAGATGGCGAGACGGATGCCTTGGTCTTGAACCCAGCGTTGCATTTTCACCAATTCAATTTGGAGCCGCTCTAATTCTGCTTCATATTTAATGTCTGTCAGAATCCGTTTGGCATTTGCATTTGGATTGGTTAAAAAAGATTCTAATTGTCCTTTGTCTCTTAGGTTTCGCAATTCCCGTAAAGAGATTTTCTCATCCCAAAAAGCAGGAGTAAGGGCTTCCTCAGGGGTATCTATGGCAGAAACCAGTTGATCGCCTTCCAACTGAAAAGAGATTTCTGGTGTCCCATTGATTTGTATGCTTTCTGTATGATTTATATTTGGTTCCATAATGTTTTATTTTGTAGGATGTTGAATGACGGAGAGACCTGACGTCTCTTCAAAAAGTAGTATAGGAAATGAAAATTGAAACGCTGTAAGGGAACGTAGGGACGACGTATAGGTAAATTACGTACCCTTTTGAAAAGGGAAGAGCTAAGTTGAAAATCCAATGGTTAAGTTTAGCTAAAAACCAATCAACGGCCCAGCTCCCTTATTTTTGATGATTCAGATTTTCCATTTCGCGGTGCATGACATAAAACCAAAGGGGCGGTATCAAGGCCAAGAGCATCATACCTGGGTATCCGGTCGGCATTTGCGGGCTATCATTGAAGTGTCGTAAGAGTTGGTATTTCCGGCTGGCAACATAGTGATGATCGGAATGGCGGGATAGCTCCAATAATACCAAACGCCCAATAGGATGGTTGGAATTCCACGAATGGATGGGTAAGACTTTTTCATAGCGATGACCGGATTTTCTTCGGCGGAGTCCGTAATGTTCAATATAGTTGACGGTTTCGAGGAGTAAACAGCCAATGGTTGCCCCGCCTAAAAACCAAAGCAAGGTCGGCAGGCCAAAATATCCATAAATCAAACCTAATAAACAAAACTGAATCACCTGAAAACGTAACATCTCGTTGTGCCAAGTCCAGAATCCACGTTTTAACTTTGTTAACCGGCCCGCTTCCAATTGCCATGCCGAAATCCAACTACCCCAGATAGTACGAACGTAAAACGCATACACCGATTCGCCATATTTGCTAGAGGCCGGATCTTCGTCGGTGGAGACGTTTTTATGGTGGCCTCGGTTGTGCTCAATATAAAAGTGCATGTAGAGCGTGGTGAGCAAAAGGGCCTTGCTCATGAATTGCTCGTATCGTGTGCTACGATGGCCCAGTTCATGTGCGGCATTGATTCCCAAAACCCCACACGCCATCCCAAACGCCGTCATCATCCCGATTTGGGCATGGAGTGGAAGCGCTTCTTGACTGATCTGGAACAAAAAATACCCCAAAATCAGGTATTGAACGGGAACAAGACCATACAGCAGAAAATCGTAGCTACGGTCTTGCCGGGCCAGTTCCTCCTCTATTGCCGATAAATTGGCGGTAGAACCCTTGGTGAATAATTCTAAAAATGGGATAATCCCGAAAAGCGTAAAGACGGCAAGAAACGATCTCCAATCTGCCGACCAAAGTGAATACATAACCACGGCTGGGGTTATGTAAACCAATCCGTACTTGGCTGCACGAGTGGGCATGGACGTCCATTTTTGACACAAACAAAATACAAAAGCCCTTTGTTAAGGAAAGGGCTGTGAGCAAACCTAAAAGGGAATTAATTCGAGCAAATGGCCTTCAGAATATGTCGGCGATTATCCAATTGGTGTAGCCATTCTGTTTCATCCACCTCGTTGTCATCAAGGAAATAAGACCATTCGGCAACAGTTTGATGGTTTAGGACTACTTGGGTTTGCATGTCCGCTACGCGCTTCAAGATCGGGGTAGCACCCATTTGGTGGATAAAAACAATTTTACAGGCGCCGTCCTGATGTACTTCCTTAATAGAAAGCCAGTTGTCTCCGCAAACATGGCAAGAGAAAAACCGCGTTTCCTGTTCCATTAGTGCCTCGGAAAGTGGGGATGAATCCTCCTCCTCTTCCTCCTCCTCTTCGTCCAAGTCTGCATCATCATCATCATCATCGAGTTCAAAATTCGCCTGAAGCAATTCATCTAAACTCAGGTTATTTTCCGCCTCGTCCTCATCGGCCATCATATCGGCCGTAAAGTCCTCCATATCCCCCAGTTCCACATCCACCGGAACCATGCTGAAACAGCCACAGGCTTTACATTTTAGATATTCCATATTTTTAACTGACGTGTTCAAGTTCAGAGCAATGGCATGTTGGCTATATATAGCGGTGTACCAGTTAGTCATGCAAAAGTTAAAACGAAAAAAACCATCAATTGGTTTCTGAAAACGGAATTTTACCCAAAGATTTGACGTTTTTCGCACATTAGCCTTGTAATGCTCATGCCAAAGAGTGGGCCTACGATCGCTGTCGAAAGGAGTTAAAATAAAAAATTTGTGCTATTCATACTTAAAGGAAGTTTATGAGTAACGACGTAGCGGCAAGGGGGGGACAGAAAATCCATACAACCCTACTTTGTTACCGATGTCCTTGGTTTATTGAACAGGAGTAGTATGGCCGTTTTATCCTAAAAGTGGAAAAGAAGACCAAAAGACGGATAAATAAACTTGTAGTCTGGAGGCTTGATTCGTAGTTTTACCAGCCTAATGGTCATCAGCAATACCTACGTATGAAAACCAACCGCGTACTTTTTTGGATGGGGTGTTTTTTTTGCCTCGTCATTGGGCTACATGCACAACCCATGCCTTTTGTTTTGGACTATCGGCCTTCTGGCATTACCGGATTTGATCCCAAAATTCCAACTCCTGAATCCATTTTGGGATATAAAGTGGGTGCGCGGCAGAGCCGGCCCGATGAAGTGGTGCGGTATGCCGAGGCCATTGCAGCGGCCAGCAATCGGATAACGCTCCGAACCTATGCCTACAGTTACGAGGGCCGCCCGTTGGTAGTGGCCACGATTAGTAGTCCGGCAAATCATGCACGCATAGAAACCATTCGGCAAGAAAACCTGCGGTTGGTTCATGAACCCGAACGCGTTACCGATGCTGTGTTGAAACAAATGCCTGCCGTTTGGTATGCGGGATACTCGGTACATGGAAACGAAGCAAGTGGAACCGATGCCTCTTTGTTGTTCCTGTATTATTTGGCTGCTGGCCAAGGCCCAGAACTGGAGGCAATCTTGGATAAAACCGTGATTTTATTGGACCCTTGTATGAATCCAGACGGGAGGGCCCGATTTGTGGACCATGTCAACCGGATGCGCGGCGCCGTGCCAAACAGCGACCCCCGTGATGCCGAGCACAACGAGCCTTGGCCGGGTGGCAGAACCAACAAATATTGGTTCGACCTGAACCGAGACTGGGTGCTGACGGTGCATCCCGAATCTAAAGGAAGAATTGAAACGTTTTATCAGTGGCGGCCGCAATTGCTGACGGACCATCACGAAATGGGGAGTGAGTCCACCTTTTTCTTTCAGCCAGGTATCCCAGCCAGTACAAATCCACTCACACCGCAAGGGAATATCACCCTAACCGAAAAGTTGGCCGAGTTCCATGCCCGCTTTTTGGACCAGATCGGTTCTTTATATTTTACAAGAGAAAATTTTGATGACTATTATTATGGTAAAGGTTCTACCTTTCCAGACATCAATGGAGCCGTGGGCATCTTGTTCGAACAGGCATCGAGTCGTGCCTTGGTACGGGAAACAGCTTCTGGAGCATTGCATTATGCGCAAACCGTGCTGAATCAGTTTGTTGCTTCGTTGTCTTCGATGACTGGACTAAGCGCGATGCGCGAGGATTTTTTACATCATATGCGCGGATTTTACCGTGAAGCAAAGGAAGTGGGGAAAAACAATTCAGTAAAGGCGTATGTTTTGGATGATAGCCGTTATCCAAATCGAACGATGGAATTGGTCAACATGCTGCTACGCCATCAGGTGGTCATTCATCGGCTGAAAGGGAGTGTGGGTGTAATCAAAAGTGGGTACGTAATTCCAATGGAGCAAACTCAAGCGCGTTTATTGAAAGGCATCATGGAAAAAAACACCCAATTTCGGGATTCCCTCTTCTATGATATTTCTACATGGACGATGCCGTTGGCATTTGCCGTTCCGTATCAGGAATTAACCAATAACATAGCTCCGTTATTGGGTGATCGGATGCAAGAGCCCCTCCGGAAAAAAGGACAGATATGGGGGCGTTCGGCCAATGTGTATGCTTATTTGCTTCCTTGGGGGGATTACTATACGCCGAGGGCCTTGTATCAATTGCAGCAAGCGGGGATACAAACGCGGATGAGTAAACTGCCGTTTACACTGGATATCAATGGGAAAAAGCAATCCTTTGAACGTGGAACTATTGTGATTCCCGTATTGGGCGATAAGGGCGACCTATTAATGGGTAAATTAACGTCTATTGCCGAGGCTGAAGGCGTAGATTTTTATGCCGCCGAAACAGGATATACACCGGATGGCCCGGATTTGGGAAGTGGAAATATGCCGGTCTTGTCTAAGCCAACCATCGGGCTTTTTACAGGTGGCGGAATTAATAGCAATAATGCGGGAGAAGCATGGCATTTAATCACGGAACGCATGAAAATGCCGGTTTCGTTACTGGAGGCCAGTGATTTAAATCGGCTTGATTTAGACCCATACAATGTCCTCATTCTTTCGGAGGGAACGTATCCGAATGGCGCAGCCGAGAAGTTAAAAACTTGGCTCGCAGAAGGGAACACCCTGATTGCCCTTCAAGGTGCGGCACAGTGGGCTATCCGGAATAACCTAACCGACGAAAAAATAAAAGAACCCAAGCCTTTAGATTTGCGAAATGTGCCTTTTGAAAACCTATCACGTACCCGTGGTGCACAAAATATTGCAGGAGCTATTTTTGAGGCAAAACTCGATCTGACACACCCATTGGCCTTTGGTCAGAACGAGAAAATGGCTCTTTTTAAATCCTCTGAAACTTTGTATCAGGTCTCTGCTGTTCCTGGTGCAACCGTCGCCCGATATACCGATCAGCCTTATATAAGCGGTTATGTCTCTGACGAAATGTTGCAGGAAATAAAAGGAACCGCCGCATTGATTTCCAGAAAAAGCGGTCGGGGAAATGTAGTGCTCTTTGCCGATAATCCAAATTTTCGCGCATTTTGGTATGGGATGAATGGGCTGATGCTCAATGCCATCTTTTTAGGTAGGACTTATTGAACCGAAGAGGCACGATAATGGAAAACCATCCCACATCCCCTCATATTCCGTTGGCGTTTGAGCGTCTGCCGGAGGCAGAAATGACAAAACGTGCATCGGATTTTTTTCAATTGATGAACAAACGACGATCGGTACGCTTTTTTTCGGATGCTCCCGTACCGCGTGTCTGTATCGAACGGGCCATCCAGACAGCGGGAACCGCGCCAAGTGGAGCTCATCGCCAACCGTGGAAGTTTGTGGCTATTTCGAATGCGTCACTCAAGCATCAGCTCCGGGTGGCTGTCGAGGCCGAAGAACGTCGGTCATACGAATCGCGTATGCCCCAAGAATGGCTAAAGGCTTTGGCCCCCATCGGCACCAACTGGGAAAAACCATTCTTAGAACAGGCCCCTTGGTTGGTCGTTTGCTTCGAGGAGGTGCATGGCGTAACACCCGATGGTGGAAAACAAAAAAATTATTATGTTCAGGAGAGCTGTGGTATTGCTTGTGGCCTGTTTATTGCGGCGATTCATCACATGGGTTTGGTGACCCTGACCCACACCCCCAGTCCGATGGGCTTTTTGAGCACTTTGTTAAAACGCCCCGCAAACGAACGCCCCTTTATGCTGTTTCCAGTAGGATATCCGGCCATGGATGCCACTGTCCCTGATTTTGCTCGAAAACCACTTGCTGAACTGTCCGTTTGGTACGAATAAACCTATTTACCATTTAAATATTTTATCATTATGCTAAAAAAAACTATTCTATTCTTTGTATTGGCCCTTTGGGCCACCGCCTTTGTGTCCGCACAAGATGCGCCCATTGATGTAAAGAAAGGCGCAAAATACACCTATGATGTCAATTTTGGTGGGACAAAATATCAGTTCATCATGGAGATTACTGGGGCCGATAAATCGGTCGAATACAAATGGAACATGACCTTAGGCCCACAATATAAAGGGCATGTATCACTCAAAATACCTGCAATGAATAAAGCAATGGCTTTAGACAATTTTTACAATCCAGGTAATAAAAAATTAGAAGACTTCACTGCTGGGTTTATTTCGCGTGAAGCATATGAGTTGTTTACCAAGGGCAAGACAATTCAATTTAATGCAGGATCTGGCAAAAAAAAGTTTACAGCCCAACCAACCACCGAAGCAACCGCATTTAAAATGGGAGAAAATGTATTAGATGCCCTCTATGTGGTTAGCGAAGATGGGAAAGAAAAACTTTGGATCACCAAAAATGCGCAGCATCCGCTTATTCTAAAGATGGAAATTGGTTGGACAATTGCGCTCAGTAAAATTGAGTAGATTGTGAAAAATAAAAGGTAAGCAACTGCTGAGGACTACCTAAGCAAACTGAAAATAGAATTCGCCATTAGGTTGATAGACTCCTTCGTAAGCCCTTTTTTAGGTACCCTTTCGAAGGAGTTTACATTTTTTTACTTTCTGAATGCGATTATAGGGGAGCTGTAAAAAATATTGACTCCAAATAAATATTGGGTATTTACCGACCATTTATAGAGTTATTTTTTACATCAAAAAAGGCTTTACTTAGACAAAAAACTGTTGCAGTTGAAGATTGAATTTGCCATTAGATAACATGTCGTTTTACCATAGTTTATAATGCCCGTAATAATTTCACTAAACATTACATGGGCATATAGACAAGTATTGGCTTCGCAGGATGGGCTTTTGTGGCTATATGTAGTCATGTTCTGTTATCTATATTTTTCAATTTCAATACACGTATTAAGTACGCCGTTTTCATAATCTATTTTTGTTTTAATGTTTTGAGCGTTTTCATATAATGTTGGATTATTAATCAGTTCTCTTACGCGCTCGATTAATTTTTTTTCAGTCATTTTACTGAGGGGTATTGGCTCCACAGCAAGCCCTTTGCTAAATGATAGGTCTCCCCAAAATTGTTGGTCTCCAATTGGATGTAAAATGGGGCAGATCATAAAAGGTTTACCTGCTCTTAAGCATTCTGCCGTAGTGCCTATACCTCCATGATGAATGACGGCCTTTACCAAAGGGAATAATTTTTCATAAGGTGCACCACTTATTACTTTGATCTTTGGTGAAACTTCAAGACGTTCTGTTTGTGTTAATCCCCAACCCTTTACGACAATTAGTCTTACACCTAATTGTTCTGTCAGTTTCAAAATAGCGGTTTGTATATCCATTTTGCTTTTGAAGGGCATACTTCCGAATGTCAGGAGCAAAGGTGGCTCACCTGCGTGTATAAAATCATTCAGATCAGGTGAGATTTCTTCATTTGAGGTGCCAAACCAAAATCCTAAAAATGCTGAATTTTCAGGATAATCATTCGGAATGGGCAAGAAGGTTGGACTTATTCCATAGATGTTCTTAACAACCGGGACCTGAAATTTTTTAGGTAGATTAAATTTTTTTCTAAATCGGCCAATGGGGTTAGACAATAATTTTATGCTGAGTTTTGAAAATGTATAGGTCAATCTGTTTAAAAAATCAGGTATAGGTAATCCACTAAAAGCAGGATTTGGGAAGTAATTGGTTGGTTCAATAATAGGTAGAACAGAAGCACGTATCATTTTGTTAGGAAACTGGTCGGCAAAACTGTCCGCCAAAGTTTTTACATGATATAGAACCAAATCGCTTTCTTGGGATAAGGTGTAAAACTCTATTAAAGAGTTGGTGATGAGTGGATAAATCCACGTATTGAGGTTTTTCTTTATTGTAAAAGGATTACCCTTCATCATTTTTTTACCTTCTTCCGAGTCTAAAATGGCCTGAAAATCCGCTTCAACAGGTTTAAAGCCAATTCCATATGCCCTAACAAATGTTTCAAAATTCTTTGCTGTGGATAACGTTACGTCGTGTCCTCTTTGTTGGAGCGCCTGCCCTAATACTGCATATGGCTGTACATCCCCACGAGTTCCCATTGTCAGAATTGATATTTTCATTTTTTACGGAAGTTTTTGTTCATTGTAGATCACGATTGAAATCTATCCAAAAGTGGTAATTCCAAAGCAATTTACTGTCAATAAAGCGCAAATTTTGATAGAAGCACAGAACTTGATTTAAGTAAATAAGGTGAATAGTTCCAAAGCTCCTAAAAAGATTTTTAAAAACGTTTAACGTTTCTTATTGTAATCTAAATATTTTCAAAACTCGATTCCATCAATTCATTTGTCTTTCAAATCGTCAAAAATTCCAGTGCCTAATTCTTCGCGCGCTAATACAAGATTTTGTCAAATTGCTATTTTGCATTTTTTTGATTAGTATTATTGGCATGAAAAAACTTGTAGTATGTTTTACATTCCCAATGTCCACTAATAACATTTTCAAAAGCAAGAATTATATCTTACTGAGGCGGTCAGATTTAGTCGGACACAGATCTAAACTTAATTTTTAATTTTGTGTCATGAAGAAGCAAGTGCTGTTAGTGTAAACCGCTTGTGCCGCAAGAGGGCATTCAAGCAAGAGGTAGTGAGGATGCTGCAAAACGGCAGGGTCATAAAAGAAGTGGCCGAACCGCTCTCCGGCGTCAGCGAATAGGAGCTGTACAACTGGAAGAGCAAGGAATTGGGGCTATCGGCATCGGAGAGCAGCCTCGGGCTGAATGCGGCCCGTTAAGAGGTGGAACAGTTGCTCAAGCGGCTGAAAGAAGCGGAGACGGAACGTGACATTTTTTAAAAACCTTGTCCATTTTCAGCCGGACGACCTCGTGAAGACCTACGAGTTTATAGACGAACATCTTGGCCAGTTCTCCACAATGGCAGCGTGCTCCGGGATTTGGGTTTCTTGGGCACAAGAGGTTAAGAACAGGGGCAAATATTCAATACGTGTTTAAAAGACTGCATGATGATCTTGGGAGAGGGAGGATGAATTTTTTTGTAAAATAAGCAAATTTAATAGTTTTACAAAATTTTATGCTGCCTCTATCTAGTTATTTACTTACACTTAAAGTCATACACCGCCAGTCCAGGATTGGCCATTCCTCCGCACTTAAGACAAATTTTATCCGATTCTTGTTTGGTGGTTTCACGGAAGGCATATAGTTGGTCATTGTGAGTAGCCAATACAGAAATACTTGTTGATACAAAAGATTTTTGGTTACCATCCTCGTCAAGCAGCATCACCGAATATCTTGCTTCTGGCTTCCTTTTTACATTGAAGGAGTTAAAGAAGGTAAGAAGTGTGTTATTGCCAAACTTATGTGAGCCAAGGCTTAGGGATAGTTGAAAGATTGGGCTAAAATCGTCTTTATTTTTGAGATCACTTTTGGCCATCCGCAGGGATGAATGTTGGATATTAGAGGATCCTAAAAATTGTCCTGTAATGGTATATTTTAACAGATTTGAGGAAAAAGGCAAGGATATATACATGTTATTCTTGACGTACCGAATGCTGTTTGTTGCAACATGCCTGTTTGCAAGCGAAAAATTGTCTTCTATATCAAAAGAACTTTTCTTTGCACCTAATGAATCATAAATTTGTATTTTTTAAATCCTTTGCTATAGGTATAAATATCTCCATTTTCACCAATATCAATTCCCATAACTACAGACAATGTGGACCTCGCCCGCCGGAAACGGCTCTTGGTTTATGGTCTAACCTTGGGACTGTTTCCGTTGGTCACGTTGTATTGAGGTGGTCTAATTTAGGCGGACACAAATCTAACTTAATATTGTGTCATGAAGAAACAAGAACAAGCAGTAAGTCCTGCAAGTGCGAACCGGTTGCGGCGCAAGTATGACAGGGCGTTCAAGCAAGAAGCAGTGCGGATG
>JAEUSQ010000052.1 GCA_016788705.1 Bacteroidetes Order II. bacterium | reverse complement strand
CGGAAATCTTCAATTACATAGCGTGCTACTACAACCCGAAAAGGAGGCATTCGGCACTGGGCTATCTTTGCCCCGACAACTTTGAGGAACGCTACTTTTCTAACTTAACGCTGTGTCCGTGAAAATGGGACCATGTCACCCAAATCATTACGATAAGATTTGATCTACCTCACATTTTCCACAAAAGGCAATTCGCAAAGCGGCTTGCTTTTTTGTATTTTAGCGCTATTCCTACACATTTCCTATAAAAGGTAGCCACATGTCCTCCTTTCTCACCGCATGGTACAACCGCCCTACCGCCATTCTGACGTGGGCGTGTACACTCATTTTATGGGGCGTGTGGACAGTCGTGCGCGTGCCATTGGAATGGGTGCCACAAGTCGAATTGCCAGAGTTGCACATCAACGTGTCGTGGTCGGGCGCGAATCCACGTGCGATGGAACGCTACGTTACCGCGCCATTAGAGCGAGCGGTACAAGATGTCGCCGGCACGACATCAGTGGCAAGTTTTTCGCAAGAAGGCAGCGCCTCCATTACCCTCAAAATTTCGGAAAACACCGATCCCACTTTATACGCCGCTGCCATCAATGAGCGTTTAGCAATGGTGCGCCCAACGTTGCCGGAGCACGTATTTCCGTATTTGAGCAAAGAAATTCCCGAAGCATTGCGCGAACAACAAGGCTTTATGACCCTGCAACTAATCGGCAATTTAGCGCCTGATGCGTTACGAAAGTTGGCAGAAGAAGAAATCGCCCCCAAGTTGCGCGTGTTGCCCGGCGTGGGACGTGTCTCGGTATCGGGTGGAACGGCGCACGAGTTAAAGATCGCGTTAGACCCCGCGAAGCTCGCAGCATATCGCTTGTCCTCGGAGGCAGTGAAGACGAGTTTGATGGAAACATTAGACGATGTCGTGTATGGGCGCTTACGAATGCAAGGACGTGCGATGTTGTTACTCACGCCTGCCGAGCAATCGGCGGCAAAGTTGCGAGATATTCGTTTGCCTGCTTCTATGACGGGCGGCAAAGACATAGGATTGAGCGAAGTGGCGGAGTTAAGCGTCGGCGAAGCGCCTGTTGAGCATATCAGCCGCATTGATGGGCAAAATGTAGTAACAATTACCTTAGATCGGGCGCATGGTTCGCATTTGCTTCAAACCGCCGAAGCCGTACAACACAAAAGTGAGCAATTGAAACAACGACTTCCGCAAGCGGTGCGCATCTTGGTTGCCGATGACCGAAGCGAAGCAGTACGTGCGGAATTGCAACAGCTCGCGTGGCAAGGAAGTATTGGCTTATTACTTGTTGTTTTTGTACTTTTATTTATGTTAAAAAGCATACGTGTAGTGGCCATCGTATTGTTTAGTGTAATTTTAGCGTTCTCCATTTCCTTTGTTTTATTAACGCCTTTAGGATTGACACTGAACTTGATAACACTCGGTGGATTGGTCTTGGTATTTGGAATGCTCGCCGACAATGCGGTGGTTGTGGTCGTCGAATGGATGCGCGTCCACAAGCCCGGAATGCCTATCGAGGACACGGTGCGCAAGGTGCTATCGGCGGTGTGGATGCCACTTCTGGGTGGCACGCTCACGACTTCTATTGTCATTCTGCCGTTGGTGTATTTGAGCGGTGCGTTACAGAAATTATTCTTGCCCTTTGGTATTCTCACGACGCTCACGTTGTTGGCTTCTTTGGCTTCGGCGGTGCTGGTTGTGCCGGTTTTAGGGCGATTTCTGCCGCCATCCGAAGCGACAAACCCCAAATCACGGCTTCGGCAATGGAGTAATGCGCCCTTTCGATGGATCGAACATGCACCACGCTTCACACTATGGGTGCTGATCTTGTTTATCGGCATACCGTTCTGGCTCTTGCCGCTCAATTTCGCGATAAAAGAAACGGAAAATCCCTATTCACCAAAGAATCGCCTGAAAGCGCTGTATAACGATACGATTGGCTCGGATTTTTTTCAAGAAGTACGTACTTATCTCGATCCATACATGGGCGGCGTGGCACGTCCTTTTTTCGAGACGACCAATTTTGGGCAGAGTTGGAAGTACAAAGCCGAGCCAGAAGTATCCGTTTCTATGGAATTTCCACCAGGTAACCCGATTGCACGTGCCGATTCTTTGATTCATCAATTCGAGTTGGTGGCGCTTGCCAATGCGTCGGTGAAGCAAACCTTGGTGCAAGTTTCTGAACAGAGCGCTTCGTTGCGTATCAAGTTTAAAGAGGATGCCTTGGAAACTGTTGAACCGTTTGTGGTCCGTGAAGACCTGATTCAGCAAGCTGTTTTGTTGGCAGGGATTAGTATAAGTGTGAATGGATTATTGCCTCAAGGTTACTACAGCGCAAGCGGTGTGGGCATTTCAGGGATGATGGTGGATGCTTTTGGTCCAAATTACGAAGACCTTGCGGCCTTTTCCGAGAAGTTTGCTACCAAATTGAAGCAAAATGCGCGGGTCGCCGAAGTGGATACCGATGCCAGTTTGTACGGACGCAGCGCCAACCGCGAGTTTCTACGCTACCGATGGGCAACGCCACAACAGCAACAAACACACGTTGCGCCTTCCGAGTTGGCAAATGCCTTGCGCCCCATCTTTTCCACCCGCGTTCCCATTGCATACGCCGATCTTGGTAACGAGCGCCGCTTGCCCATTCGCATGACCTTAGAAAATGAATTTACAGACCTTTCCAAAACAGATATTGGGCGTTTGGCAGAAATGCCACTTCCTATTACGCCACAGAAAAGCATTTCTTTGGGCAAAAACGCTTTTTTCGAGGTAGTGCCCGCGCCTTCAGATATTGAGCGCGAAAACCAGCAATACAAGCGCCATATTATGATAGACTACCGTGGTCCCTATGAATTGGGCTACAAGTTTCTGCAAGACGAATTGGCTTCGATGCCGCTACCTGCGGGCTATAAATTGGAAATGAGCAACCACAACTTTTTCACCGAAGAAGTCCAGCAATCTTTCGGATGGGCATTGTTGGCAACGATTGGCTTGGTGTACCTGGTGATGGTATTTGTGTTCGAGTCGTGGCGTGTACCATTTGTCGTACTACTTTCTATTCCGACGGCATTTGCAGGCGTGGCACTTGCCTTCATTTGGCGCGAGGCCAATTTCGCGGAAGGTGCTTTTATTGGAGCAGTCTTGCTTACTGGGGTGGCGGTGAACAATGGTATTCTATTGATGGCTTCGTACCGAAACATGGGAAAAGCACACCCAACCCGAAAACCCTTCGTCCTTCTCCAGTTAGCCATTCGCAAACGACTCCGTCCGATGTGGGCCACAACCTTGGTGGCGGTTGTTGGGATGCTCCCCGTTTTGGTCGCACCCGAAACCAATGACTTCTGGCTGGGGCTTTCCGCAACCGTAACAGGTGGCTTGCTCTCTTCTACTTTGTTGATTCCTTTTGTGATGATGGCTTTTATAGGTAAAAGGCATAAAAAAACAGGAGAGTCACCAAAACAAAAATATCTAGGTTTTATTAAATGGAATCCATTAGGAAAGGGATGAAAGAAATTCTATTACACAAGCCGAATCACACAGCTTCACCTTATCTTCTAATAAATATATAAGTATTTTATTTATATTGATAT